>JBJFHW010000189.1:0-2674 GCA_051893965.1 Acutalibacteraceae bacterium | reverse complement strand
TAAACAAAGCAAGAATTCGGTTTCGCTGAATGTCGTCAAAAACCTTATACCAGACAATCGGCGAAACCGTCGCAACCGCCAAAAGTCCCGCCGGAAAATAAAGCCAGTGAACACCGGCGGCAAACATCATGCCCACAAACATCAGCGCAAAAATCAGCGCAGAGCCCATGTCGCCCGTTACGACAACCAAAAAAATCGGAATTGCCGCATGAACGCAAAGCAGAAAAACATTCTTAAAGCTTGACAAATCCCTTTTGACTTTGTTCAGATGATAGGAAAAAGTAATAATAAACCCGATTTTCAAAATTTCGGACGGCTGAAAATAAAGAGAATTCGTAATTTTCAGCCATGACCTTGCACTTTCTCTTGCCTCGGGCGCAATACCGAACGGAAACAGCAGCAGCATCAAAAGCAGCGAGCCGCCCGCAATCACTGGCCAAAGCTTGAGTATGATGTCATAATCAATCAGCGAAATAAACATGCACGCAACAAGTCCCATGATAAACGCCAGTATCATAACCTTGGCGTCACGGGAAATCAAATCGCCGTCTTCAACGGTACGCTTTGATGCGCTGGCAACCATAACGATGCCGAAAACCGAAAGTGCAATACAAATCAGAAGAAACAATTTGTCGGTTTCTTTAAAAATCTTCTTTACGGTATTAAAAAACAATTTATCACTTCCTGCTTGTGAAATATCATATATTTATTTTACACGGTTTCTTTAAACGATACTTAGGGAAGCTCTGATTAAATCTGATGTGCAGATTACGCCGTCAGATTTTTCGTCAGATTGTGCAAAGGCCGCGCAGGAATCCTGCCGGATTTCAAGCGGTTTTTGTGCGTTCTGGCGAAAAATATGCAAGTAAGCTGTGCATCAAAGCGTATGCTGTGATTTATTCAGGGATTCCCTAGTTTATTATATAATCTTTGTTCTGATATTTCAAGACATAGCGTTGACATATTCTTATTTTATGATACAATATTTGTTATGATTATAAATGCATTTCGGCGGTGAATTGAATGTTTCGGGTAATTACAAAAAGCACTGATCAGACCGAAAGCTTTGCCGAAAAAATGGGCAAAAAGCTTCACGGCGGCGTTGTTGTTGCCTTTTTCGGAGGGCTCGGCATGGGCAAAACCGCTTTCACACGCGGCCTTGCAAAAGGGCTCGGTATTACCGACAGTGTTTCAAGCCCCACGTTTGCGCTTGTGAACATTTACCGGGGTAAAAACACGCTTTATCATTTTGATATGTACCGCGTTGAAACCTGGGACGATCTTTATGCAACCGGCTTTTTTGATTATTACGAATCGGGCGGAATTCTCGCCTGCGAATGGAGCGAAAACATTGAAAACGCTCTGCCCGAAAACACAATCAAAGTCAGAATCAGCCGCGGAAACAGCGATAACGAAAGAATCATTGAAGTTGAAGGACAAGGTGACTATGAAAATTTTGTCTGTTGACACCAGTGCGGTTTGTGCAAGCGTTGCCATAACCGAAAACGATAAAATCATCAGCCTTTGCAGCACCAACGCAGGGCTTACCCATTCAAGAACGCTTTTGCCGATGATTGATTCGGCGCTTCAGAACAGCGAAAGCAAACTGAGCGATATTGACGCTCTTGCCTGCTCGGTCGGCCCGGGCTCGTTCACCGGAATCAGAATCGGCATTGCGGCAATCAAAGGTCTTGCAGACGGACTTGATAAAAAATGCATTGCCGTTTCAACGCTTGAAGCACTCGCCTATAACCTGATCGGTCAGGACGTCATCGCCTGCAGTGTGATGGACGCAAGATGCAGTCAGGTTTACTGTGCACTGTTTGACATTGAGGGTGAAAAAATCACAAGGCTTACCGATGACGAAGCGCTGAAAATTGAAACCCTGGGCGAAAAATTAAAAGCCACCGGCAAAAAGGTTGTTTTTGTCGGTGACGGCGCCGTTATTTGCCACAACGCTCTGGGCTATCACATCGCCCCGCCCGTTACACGCTTTCAGAACGCGGCAAGCGTTGCCTTTGCGGCAATGAACAATTTTCATGAAACAAAGCTTCTCTCCCCCTGTGAGCTGATGCCCGTTTATTTGAGGCTGCCGCAGGCGGAAAGAGAACTTAAGAAATCTCTGAATAAATCACAGCATACGCTTTGATGCACAGCTACCTTGCAGATTTAATCAGAACTTCATTAAAACAAAAAAATTTCAAAGGAGAATGCAAAATGATAGCATTAGGAGCAGACCACGGCGGATTTGAACTCAAAGAAGCCATCAAAAAACATCTTGAAGAAAAAGGCATCGCCTATAAGGACTTCGGAACCTTTTCCACCGAATCGGTTGACTATGCAAAAATTGCCTATAAAACCTGTCAGAGCGTTGTAAGCGGCGAAAGCGAAAAGGCCATTCTTTGCTGCGGAACCGGCATCGGAATTTCCATGGCGGCAAACAAGGTCAAGGGCATCAGAGCCGCCTGCTGCAGCGATTATTTCAGCGCAAAATATACAAGACTGCACAACGACGCAAACGCGCTTTGCCTCGGCGGCAGAGTTGTCGGCGCAGGGCTTGCACTCGAACTTGTTGATGTTTTTCTTGAAACCGAGTTTGAGGGCGGCAGACATCAAAGACGTGTTGACCAGATTTCCGCAATTGAAAACGGAACGTTTGAAGAAGAATAATTTT
>JBJFHW010000188.1:0-2674 GCA_051893965.1 Acutalibacteraceae bacterium | reverse complement strand
CCTTTCGTCTTTATTTTTTGAACTTTTGTAACACATCTATTGTAAACCTACAATAGTTACAAAATGTTTTACCCGATTTTTATTGACAAAGCGTCAGCTTTTGATATATAATAACAGTCTGTAGGCTTGTGCCTATTTCGTTTTGAAAGCGTCGGACATCATATCGCTTCACTTCTTCAACTCCTTTGCGATATGTCCCGTTTTAATAAAATTAAAAGGAGGTTAACAGCATGAAAAGAACTTATCAACCCAAAAAGCGCCACAGAAAAATGGAACACGGTTTCCGCAAAAGAATGGCAACAAGAAACGGCCGTAAGGTTCTTGCCCGCAGACGTTCAAAGGGCAGAAAGCAGCTTACTTATTAATCTGCTTTGATTCGCTATGTGAACTAATCGGTTCACTAAGGCAAAAACTTTTGTTCATTGCATTGGGTGATTGATTTGCAGAATTATGTTTCGCTAAAACAAAACAAGGATTTTTTGCGCCTTTATTACCGCGGAAAATCCTGTGCCAAGCCGTCTCTGGTTGTCTATGCAGGCAAAAACCGGCTGGGCATTTCACGCGTCGGAATCACAACAAGCAAAAAAATCGGCAATGCCGTTGAACGTAACCGTTCGCGCAGAGTAATCAGAGCCGCATGGCAGTCGGTTCTGAAAGAAAACAATCTCAACGGAAGCTGGGATTTGGTTTTTGTTGCAAGAACAAAAACCAAGTTTCAAAAAAGCACTCAGATTGAAAAGGCGATGACCGAGGCGCTCAGGCAGCTCGGTGCACTGAAGTAAAAATTTAATTTGCAAAACGCATTTTGCGTGCAGACATTTTGTCTGCCGGTAACAGCTTTATGAAAAAAATTCTTCTTTCTGTTATAAGATTTTACAGAAAGCATATTTCGCCGCATCTTCCGCCTATGTGCAAATATTATCCGACGTGCAGTGTTTATGCAATTGAAGCAATTGAAACACACGGAGCATTAAAAGGCTTTTTTCTTGCACTTTGGCGACTTCTGCGCTGCAATCCCCTGTCTTCGGGCGGCTACGATCCCGTTCCGCCGAAAAAGGACAAGCATAGCTGCTGTCATAAATGATATGCTTGTTTGTTAAGACGAAAAAACATCACGAAAGGGAAAATCAATGTTCGCATTTTTTTATTCTATCTTTGGCTTTCTGTTCAGAATCCTTTACGGATTCATCAGTAACTATGGCCTTGCGCTTCTGATTTTCACAATATTTTTCCGTATACTTATTTTACCGACAAACATCAAAACACAGAAAAGTTCGGCAAAGCAAGTCAGGCTTCAGCCTAAAATCAAGCGTATTCAGGAAAAATATAAAGACTATTCGCCGCAGGAAAGGCAACAGAAAATTCAGGAAGAAACAAACGCTCTCTATCAGCGTGAAGGCTACAGCGCCATGACGGCGGGCTGTTTGCCTCTTCTGATTCAGCTTCCGATTCTCTGGGGTCTTTACGGTGTTGTTCGTCAGCCGCTGACTTATGTTCTTCAAAGTCCGTCAGAGCTTATTAATGTTCTCACGGGTGTTGCACAAAACAGTTCCATTCTTTCGGGCAATACTGCCTATGCGGAAACAACCATCATCACGCATATTGATGATCTGATTTATAAAATTCCCGCAACGGCACAACAGTTTGCAGCAGATATTGCAAATATCCGGAATTTTGATTTCACTGTTTTCGGAATTGAACTTGGAGCCATTCCGCATTTTTCAACTCTGACACATTTCAGCTCGGCATCTTTTGACGAAAAGATTGTTCTTCTTATTCCGCTTTTGTCCTTTGTCACATCAATGATGACAAGCTTTCTTTCTCAGTCAAGGCAGAAAAAGAACAGTCCCGGTATGGACAGACAACAGCAAATGTCAATGGGCTGCATGATGTATATGATGCCGCTTATGTCGCTGTATTTCACATTCCAGTTCCCCGCAGGAATGGGTATGTATTGGATTCTTTCAAACATTTTTGCTTTCTTCCAGACTCTGATTCTCGGTCATGTTTATGCTCCGAGAAAGACCATCGCAAAGCTGATGATTGAAGAAACAATTGAAAGACGTTCTTATGAAAACACAAAGAAGCTTGCGTCAACTGCGCAGGCAGACGATTAAATTCAAGTTTAACTATATAAAACGGTGGTGATATAAATGATTAAAGAAGCAACAGCAACAGGCGCAACAATCGAAGAGGCTCTTGAAAAAGCGAAAGCCGAGCTCGGTGCACCGGCCGATGCTGAAATTCACACTGAAGTTCTTGAAATGCCGAAGAAAAAGATGTTCGGTCTTTTAGGCACCACTCCGGCAAAAGTTAAGGCAAGCTATGATGCACCGGAAGAAAAGAAGCCTGCACCGAAACCTGTCAGAAAGACAGAGCCGAAAGCTGCCCCCGCACCGAAAGCGGCACAGCCCAAAGCTGCAGAAAAAGCACCGGAAGTTCCGGAAGAAAAAGAGCCGGTTCTGACAAAAATTGAAGCAGACTCAAAACCGTCCATTGCAACGGCTGTCAATTATCTGAAAGAAATTGTTCTCGGCATGGGTGCTGAAAAAGCAGATGTTGAAGTTTTTGAAACGGAAAGCAAGGAAATCATTCTTGAACTCGACTGCGGTGATGATTACGGTATTGTAATCGGCAGAAGAGGTGATACTCTCGATTCAATTCAATATCTTAC
>JBJFHW010000187.1:0-12756 GCA_051893965.1 Acutalibacteraceae bacterium | reverse complement strand
TCAATGAGCAGTTTCGTAACCTGAACCTCCTGATCCGAACGGTTGAATTTCATCAGTAAGCCCAGAACTTTTTGAGCCGCCGGCAAAAAAGTTTTTACAACCGGAAACGTTAAAAATCTTAAATATCTGAACTCCCTGCTTATTTCGTACTTCATTTTTTCACCCTTTTTGCTGTTATGCACCGATTATAGCAAAGTCAAATTACTTTTGCAACAGCAAAAAGAGAGATGCTTACTTTCGGGAATCCATTTTTTTAATCCACTGCGACAGATCAAACACCTCTTTTATTTTTTGAATAACCGTTTTATCTAAAATATACGTTTCACCGTCTGTTTTCAATTCAATGCGGTCATCCCGGTTAACCAAAGATACCATTGCATATTTTTCGTTCTGAATCATCTGCTTTCCCTTTTGCTCGGCTGTTACCTTTCCGGCAAAAATCATCGCCGTAACCGTCAGCACGGTCACACAAAAAATGAACTGTTCAAAAATTGTTTTCAGCGCTTTTTTCATTTGCTTTTCTCTTTTCATTATATATAGGGTTCACTGCGTATACTCTTCAAGCATCACGGCAAGCGATTTTCCGACGCATCTTCCCGAAAGCACGGCTTCTTCAAGCGTATTTGCATCGCTTCCGATTTCGATAAGCAGCGAACAGCGCGTAAGATTCATATTATATCGTCTCGGGCAAAAGAACAGCGGCCGCGTCAGAGACGGGAAATTTTCTTCCATTGCCTTTTGAAGCTGAACGGCAAAAACAAGATTATATCTCCAGTCTGCAAAATCTTCAATGCCGTTTCCCTGTTCCTGACAACCGCTGATAATCATGACCTGTGCGGCTTTTTTGGAACCGATTTGCGCTGTCGGCTTGATTTTTGTTCCGTCACTTTGCTCAATGGCGTCGCGGTGTATATCAAGCGTGATTTGAATGGACGGATATTGTTTGAGATATTTTTCAACGCTCGCTTTTGAATGCGCATAGGCGCCGCTGTAGGATTCATCGTGAATTGTTTTGTCGTGAAGCACTTTATAGCCGGCTTTTTCAAGCTCGGCGCAGATTTCTTCTCCGACTCTGACCATGTTCCGGGCGGGATCATTGCTTCTCGGCTTGAATCCCACCGCATAAAAATCCCGGTCAAGATACTGAAAAGCTTCGGTTGTGTGGGTATGATAAATCAGAATTTCCGGCTTTTTCTTGTCTAAACTCAGGTCGGCTTTTTCCGAAAGCAACGCTTCAACATCAATTTGCGTTTTGTTTGTGTTTTTAATTTTCACAATGCCGCTTTGATCGGTTACGCCCTCATTGACATACGTTTTTTGCACAATGGCACCGTCTTTTTTGTCGTTTTGGCTATTGCTTTTTGCTTCGTCCGTCAGCTTTTTCACATCTTCGTCGGTTGCATAAAAGTCACTGTCCGTTTGCGCATTTGCCGGCTGTGCCTGACCGGCGGCTTTCGTTGTTGTTTCATTTTCTGCTTTTTCAGTTTCTGCCTGCGTTTCGGATTCTTTTGTTTCGCTTTCTTTTGCTTGAGAAACATCAAAAACTTTTTCGGTTTTCGGAAGAAAAGATAAAGCACATTTTACTGCAAGCTCAGACGTAAGCTTCAGCGCGGCAGAACTGTTTTTTACGCAAAAAATCACTGCCGCCGAAAAAAAGAGAACCGAAATGAATATAATTACAGCCTTTTTGTTGATTTTCATTTGCTCTGCCCCTTGCCTGTGCGGTAATTGACGGCTGAAATTCGGATGCCGTCGGCATAAAAGATAAGAATTCATTATACAGATATGCTTTCAAAGGGCAAAAAATGAACCTGTATGAAACATCAAAGCATTACAAAGCAACAATTTTCAAAATTTCCTCGCAGGATATATCCGGCTGCAAGGCACGGTTGATTCCCATGGCGATAAGCTGCGCTGCCCGTTCAACAACAAGATCAATTTCTTTCGGCGTAACCATAACGGTGTTTTCGCTTTGCATTTCTTCTTTTTCAAGAAGTTTTCGTGCATCGGCGCTGTATTTTTCAAGGATATCAAACGCCATGGTTTCTCCGTCAACCACGGTCGGAACGCCGATTGCAACAACGGGAACGCCGAGTGTTTTTTCGCTGATGCTGTTTCTTCTGTTGCCCACTCCCGAACCCGGAGAAATTCCCGCATCGGTCATCTGCACGGTGGTTCCCAGCCTTGAAAGCTTTCTTGAAGCGAGTGCGTCAACGGCAATCACGGCACCGGGACTGATTTTTTTCACAACGGCTTCAATAATTTCGGCTGTCTCAATGCCTGTTTTTCCGAGCACACCCGGCGAAATTCCGGCGGCACTTCTTAAATTTTCAAATCCGATCAGCTTGGCAAGCTCGTCATCAATATGTCTGGTTGCAAGCAGCATGGAAACACATTTCGGCCCGAGCGCATCGGGCGTTATGCTTTCGTTTCCGAGCCCAGCGACAAGAACACTGCAGCTTTTGGGCAAAAGCGCGGAAATTTCTTTTGCAAGAACATCAATGACCTCGTCGGAATAATCGGGATTTTTGATAAACGAGCCGACCTCCACCGTGATATATCTGCCTTTGGGCTTACCCAGAAGCTTTTCGCCGTTTTCATCAAGCACCGTAATGGAACTGACCGTCACATTACCGACCGTTTTTTCTTCGCTTAAAATTCCGTCAAGCGTTTTTTTGTTGATATATTCCCGCCTTTCAAGGGCAAGGTCTGTTCTGAAATTCACTGATGTTTCCCCCGTTATCACAGAATATTTTACCGATACAGGAAAATTATTGGCACTTTTTTGAAAAATATATCCAAACTTCAAAAAATAACTTGCATTTTGCTTTGAAAGATGCTATTATATATCGGCAAAAATCTTTGGCTGCCAATTCAGCCACTGTTTAAGGAGGTGTAACGCAATGCCGAACATCAAATCAGCTAAAAAGCGTGTTCTCGTAAATGCAACAAAACAGGCTCGCAACAAGTCAGCTAACACCGCTCTGAAAACTGCGATCAAAAAGGCCAACATCGCAATTGAAAAGAACGCTGACGACAAAGATGCTGTTGTTAAGGCTGCCATCAAGAAGATTGACCAGGCTGCAGCAAAAGGTCTTCTTCATAAGAATAACGCAGCAAGAAAGAAATCTGCTCTCACAACAAGAGCAAATGCAAACTGAGCCGTTGGTTTGTAAAATATCTTAAAAAGCTTTTTGAGATGAGGTTATCCTCGTCTCTTTTTCTTTAATGATGCAAATCCGGCACAGCCAAGATATAAGTTATTGCAAATATTTTAAAAAATTTTAAATTCTTAAAAAAATTCGTTCTTCTTAAAGTGCACAGCAAAAAAACAGATTGCTTTTTGACATAAAAAGTGATAATATATACACAGGAATATGTTACGGAGGTTTGTCTGAATTATGAAAAGACGTAAGTTTTTAACACTGACGATGTTTTTACTTAGCTTTTCTCTTCTTTTTGCACTTTCTTTCAGCGCAAACGCCGCCGACAAAAAAGTGATAAGCGGTGATTTTGTTTTCAGCGTCGGAAAATCTTCGGCAGCCGTTGTTGAATATACAGGAAAAAGTGAAAACGTTAAAATTCCGTCAAGCATCAGCTCTGTCCCGGTCACGCAGATCAGCGACTATGCTTTCTGGCAGAATAAAACCATGAAAAGTGTTTCCATTCCGTCAAGCGTCAAGAAAATCGGGGTGGCCGCTTTCAATGAATGCACAGCTTTAACAAAGGTTGTTTTACCAAAAAATTTCACAACGCTCGGCGATTCCGCCTTTTGGTACTGCACGGGTCTGAAACAGGTGGTTATGTATGACAAGGTCACTTCGATCGGAACCAATGCGTTCAAGGGCTGTTCGTCGGTCACGGTTTATGTGTGCAAGGGAAGCAAAGCCGAAAGTCTTGTTAAGAAAACAGGCGTAAAATTGGCCTATACATACATCACCTCATTGAAAACAGACAGTTCCTTTGCTTTGGAAATTGACCAAAGCAAAACTTTAAGCGTAACGCTTTCACCGACAGTGGTGTATAACAAAAAGGTTTCTTTTTCCTCTTCCGACAGCAAAACGGTCAGTGTTTCTTCGGCCGGTGTGGTTAAGGCGCTCAGATGCGGCAGCGCAGTAATCACCGTTAAAGCGCAGGACGGAAGCGGAAAAAGTGCAAAGCTCACCGTCACCGTAAAACCGAAGAAAGTTTCTTCTTTCAAACAGAGCGCAAAAACCGCAACTTCACACACGCTTTCATGGAATGCATCAAAAGGTGCTCAAAAATACAGAGTTTATCAATATGACGAAAAAAACAAAAAATGGCTTGCTGTTTCCGACACGACAAAAACTTCGCTGACAATCAGCAAGCTTACCGTCGGAACCAAAACCGGATATATGGTCAAAGCGTACTGCACCGTGGGCAAGAAAAACATTTTTTCCTCCGCTTCGGCATCGGTTACCGCTTCAACAACAATGCCCGCAAAGGTAACGGGGCTTGCCGTTTCGTCTCAGAGCGCAAACAGCATAACGCTCAAATGGAGCAAAGCTTCAAACGCTTCGGGTTATAAAATTTATACCTATAATTCTTCAAAAAAGACCTATTCTTTAAAAGCAGATGTCAAAACGACTTCCTGCACCGTGAAGAATCTTTCACCGGCAAAGGGATATTCTTTCGTTGTCCGGTCATACATAACAAGTTCGGGCAAAACGGCTCTTTGCGACAGTTATTCGTCTGTTTTAAGCTGTGCAACCAAGCCGGCTCAGGTCACCGGTTTTGCCGCCGAAGCCGCTTCGGTTTCTTCAAACGAAGCTTCTTTTAAATGGGAAGCGCTTTCCGGCGTCACGGGGTATCAGCTTGCCTATATCGAAAACGGCGCAGCAAGCTGGAAAACCGTTAAAATTACCGGTGCAAAATCCAACGCCTATACCTTAACGGGGTTGGAAAGCGAAACTGCTTACTCGGTTAAAATCAGAGCCTATTTTACTTATAACGGACAAACCTATAGCGGAAGCTACAGCAGCGCCGTAAACGTTGTTACCTTGCCGAAAATATCCGCCGTTGAAGACATCTGGTGCACAGGCTATTCTGCAACATATGCAGAGTTTTCCTGGGAGGAAAATCCCGACGCTTCGGGCTATGATATTTATTCTTATGACAAAGAAAAGGGTGTCTATACTTTCATCGGTTCAACCGAGGATACCTGTTATCTGATAAAAGGGCTGAATTCCGGTGAAGAATTCTTTGCCGCAGTGAAAGCCTATGTCATTTCGGGAAGCGGCAAGAAATACGAAAGTGAAAATTACTCTGTGCTTGCTTCCTGCAAGACCTTGCCGGCAAAGCCGCAAAATCTCGGCGTGCAGGCAGACGAAACCCAATCGGGAACCGTCATTCTTTCATGGAGTGAAACAAACGGAGCCGACGGCTATATTATCCGCTACGGCGAAGCAGGCAGCGCCGAAAGAAACGAAATCAAAACAACCGAATCCCATGCACAAATCGGCGGCCTGAAAAGACACACCGACTATGTTTTCAGCGTTTGCGCCTATTATTCACACTCCGGTGAAAATTTCTGCGGCAGTTACTGCGATGAAATAACCGGACAGGCGGGCAAAACGCCGCACAGTGCCGAAGAAGCATTTGAAGATTTTACAATTTACTTCAAGCCGGCTTCTGAAAGTGAAGAACTCACCGTTTTTGAAAACACGGCAATTACCAACGAAAGCATCAGCAAAGAAAGTGATGCTTCCGACGAAATTCTTGCCGCCGTAATCTCGGCTACGGGAAAGGGCAGCAAAATCACGCAGTTCAAAAACGGAAAAGATGAACAAAGCGGAAAAACAGTGTCCGAATTTTTCGGTGTTTCCGATTTTGAAAAGATAACGGCGGACAAACTGAGCACCCTTGCCTTTTGTGAAGACGGAAACGGATTTTCTGTTTCGTTTGAGTGTGACAGTGCGAACAGTCAGAAGCTCGGAAGCTTTTTCACAAAAGAACTCAAAGACGATTTTGAACAGCAAAATTCCTTTAAAATCGTTTCTCAAAAGCATAACATAACCGTAACAAACGCAAAAGTCAGCGCCGAAAAAATTGACAGCATGAAAGTTACCGACAACGCTCAGTTTGATGTTCTTTGCGGCGGTGAAATTTATACCGTAAGCTTTACGCGCGTTACACTTTATGCTTTTTCAAAATAAGGCTCACGCCTTTGATAAATAATTAATTGCAGGCAATGCCATGCATTAATTTATAAAAACGTGTCTTTCGGCACAAAGAAAAAAACAATGCAGGCGGCTTTTCCTGCAAAATATCTTATGGGAGGAATACCTATGAAAAAGTCATCAAAAGCTCTTGTGACATTGCTTTTCTGTCTGAGCATTATCACGGCAACACTTCTGCCCACTTTCGCAGCAAGTGTCGGCAAGGTCGGCTCAGTCAAGGCAACCAATGTCACATACAACAGTGCAACCATAACCTGGGGTAAAGTTTCAAAAGCTTCGGGCTATCAGGTTGAGCAGTACAATGCCTCAAAGAAAAAATGGGTTCAGGTCGGCAAGGATCTCAAATCCAGCGTCACCTCACTCAACGTTTCAAAACTCACAACCGGAACAACCTATAAATACCGCGTTCGTGCTTTTTCAAAATCCGTTTTCGGAAAAATAACCTACGGCGCTTACAGTTCCACTCTCAGCGTAAAGCCGATGCCCGCAAAACCGGCTTCATTCAAGGCTACACCGAAAACACAGTCGATTGTTCTTTCCTGGGGCAAGGTTTCGGGTGCAACCGGTTATTATGTTCAGCAGTATAATTCTTCAAGCAAGAAGTGGGTAACCGTAAGCAAACCCAAAACCAACACCGTTGAAATCAAAAAGCTTAAAATCAACACCACTTACAGCTTCCGTGTTGCAGCTTACAGAACGGTCAGCAAAAAGACCTATGTCGGCTCTTATACATCCACGCTGAAAGCAACAACCGCGCTCGGTCAGGTCACATCTTTCAAGGTTTCTTCCGTAAAGCCTGCAAGTGCAAAGCTTTCCTGGAAAGCCGTTTCCGAAGCAAAGGGATATTATATCAAGCAATATAATTCATCAACAAAGAAGTGGACGACCGTCAAAACCGTTGACGCAAAAACGCTTTCCTACACGCTTAAAACAACGCCGAACACTTCCTATAAAATGTGCGTAACGGCCTATGTAACAATCAGCAAAAAGAATTATACCGGCAAGGATTCTTCTGCTGTCAGCTTCAAGACAACGGTTGCCCCCGCAACCAATCTGAAAGCTTCTCAAAGCACACCGACAAGCGTTGCGCTTACCTGGACAAAGGCATCCAATGTGACGGGCTATTATGTTCAGCAATATATAAGCAAAACATGGAAAACCATTAAAACCACAACCGGCGCAAGCTATACCGTAGAAAATCTTGTTCCCGGAACAAAATACAGCTTCCGTGTTGTTTCCTATTACAGCAGCAGCAAATACTGCGGCGCGGCAACAAGCACAGCAAGCATCACACCCACCGTTGCCGCCGCAAAAGATCTGAAAGCATCAAGCGGCACACCGACAAGCGTGGTTCTTTCCTGGACAAAGGCTTCGGGTGTTTCCGGCTATCTTGTTCAGCAATCGGTAAGCGGCAAATGGACAACCATTAAAACCACAACCGGCGCAAGCTATACCGTGCAGAATCTCGTTCCCGCAACACAATACAGCTTCCGCGTTGTTTCTTATTACAGCAAAGAAAGCTATACCGGCGCAGCAACAAACACAGTAAACTATACGCCGACTGTAAATGCACCTTCCGAACTGAAATCAACACAGCAGAAATCAACTTCCGTTTCTCTTTCATGGAAAGCTGCTTCAAGCGTAAGCGGTTATATCGTTGAACAAAAGGACGGAAGTTCCTGGAAAGCTGTTGCAGATGTTAAAACAACTTCTGCAACCGTCAGCGGACTTTCTGCAAACACAAGCTATCAGTTCAGAGTCTGCGCCTATTTTACCGTAGGTTCAAACAACTATAAATCGGCTTATACATCTGCAATCAGCTGCTCAACAACACTTGCAAAAGTAACCGGCATTAAAGGCGAATCGAATATCAGCGGTTCGGCTCTCAAAATTACATGGGACGCCGTTGCAAATGCGGCAGGATATACGGTTAAGATCAGCGGTCTTGACCCGATTGACGCTTCTTCAAACAAGACTTTTGTTCCCTATCTTGACAGAAACACGGTTTATGATGTAACCGTAACGGCTTATTCAAGCGCAAAAGTCAACGGTGAAGAAAGCGACACCGCAAAGCTGAAAACAAATATCGGAACAACCATCAAGAATTTTAAATATGATGAAACGCTTGTTCCGAACGATGCAGATAAAACCTTCGTTCTGACCTGGGATAAAATTGATAATGCCGTTTATACCGTTGAAAATTATTCTTATGCCGGAGACGGAACCAACCCGTGGAGCGTTGTTGACGGCGGAGAAAAAATTGCCGCTAACCGTCTTGAAATCAAAACCGGAAACACTTTCAGCGTAAGCGCAAAATCATCCGGCGATTATGCAACCGAAATTTCATGGGAAGAACAAGCCGACAACGAAGGCGGATATACCATTCAGGCTGCAAATGTCAACACCGGTATCTGGGAAGATCTCGGAACATTCTCCTCAAGTCCCGCTAAAGTATATCTTGCTCCCAACACCAAATATACCATCAGAGTTATTTCCTCAAGCCAGTATTTAAAATACAGAATCTCAGCATATGACACAAACTCTGACCAGGCAATTCCGGCTTCAACAAACACTGAGCTGATTTTCAAACAGTATCCGTACATTTACGGAACAACAACATTCACAACATCGAAAGCTCCGGCTTTCAACAGCAGCAGCAACGAAAGCAAAACGGCATATACCCTCATGGCAGTTGAAGCGCTGAACAACACAAAATATGAAACCGGAAAAGTTAAAATCAGGTCTGTTTCGGAAATTAATGCTTCTCTTTCCGAATCGACAATTGAAATTAACGGAAAATCCATTGATTTCTCAGGCCTTCTTTCAATGTTCCCGAGCCTTTCAGAAGACTTGACCGAAAGTCTGAATGAAAAAGATGACACAACAATCACATTCAACAACGCAGTAGGTTCCACTCAGGCCACTCAGACTCAATATGTTTATGATGCCGACGGAAGCATTGTTAAAGATGCTGACGGAAAATATGTGACAAAAGAAGTAACGAAGAATGTTGATGTTGCAATCAATACTTTCGTAACGCCCAACAGCAGACTTGCTTCGTTCTATAATTCTCAGGATATTAACAATTTCGGAAAGAAAGTTTCCGGTATTTCCGTTTCAACATCCGGTTCAAAAACAACTGTAACAATCAAACTGTTGTCAGAAAGCACAACGAGCACAACTGCTGCCGATAAGCGCACCCCGGTTCATTCAGGCTTCATGTCCGGCCTTTCCGATGATCTTGATTCTTTCAATGACACCGGAAGCAGCGCATCACTTACAGTCGGCGGAAAAATTGAAATTAAAACCGGTATTTTTTCTAAAGACACATATGAAAACACCATTCTTACTTTTGTCATTAATGCCGACGGCACACTTGACAGCTATAAAGTTCAGTCACCGCTTAAACTGACTATGGATGCTTCCTTTGACAGTGAAGATTCGGGAACTGCTAATATGCACATGATTATGAGTGGTCTTTATAATTACAATTACACCTTCACCCGCTGATTAAACTTAATCTAATTTACAAGAGGTACCATTACGGTGCCTCTTGTTTTTTCCATTGACAAGAAAAATCCAAGAGGGTATAATGATAACAGTTTCAAAATCAACCGAAAGGATTCAATAAATGGAAAAATATAAAAAGTATATACAAATTGCTGCCATTGCCGTTGCGGCTGTGTGGGTTTTCTGCATTGTTTTTGTTATCAGCATGAAAAAAGTTCAAAACGATTCCGCCGCCTCCTTAACAGATGTTCCGACCGCTTCATCGGCCTCAATCGAAACCTTTGAAAGCAGCACTTTCGTGCAGACCACCGCACCGACAACGGAAACGACCACCATGCCCTTTGTTTCAATTGACGGCAACAATGTCACAACCACCGTCAGCGCGAGCACACCGCAATGGAAGCTTGATGAAGAAGCAAACAGCACAACAAAATCAGAAGAAAAAGAAGCCTCCATACCAACAGAAAAAAAAGATGTAATCGACGCATATATTTCCGCTGTCAACAAGCTGAAAAACACCGAGAATTTCACACTGATCAAAACCGACAAGCTTTCTGTTACCATTGATGATGCAACCGGCGGAAGCGTTGTCAGAAACACTGCGCAAAAAGTGATTGACCAGAACAGCGATGACACACCGAAAAACTATGTTTTCAGCGGCGGAAAAACCTCAGACGGCATACTTCCCAACGATGTTATCGCACCGCTTGGCAAAAGCGCTTCTTTGAGTGCAACAGATGTTGTTTCGGCAACTTCAAAAGCAGGCTCAGACGGTTCATATACCGTCACAATCAATTTAGGCAATCAAAAACAAACGCTGACTTCCGCGGCTCCCGCCTATTCCACTTCCATGGAAGTGTTTGACCTTGATTCGCTTGGTCTTGCAAGCATGAACATTTCGGAAATGAACATCAACTACGGCAACTCTTCCATTACTGCAAAAATTGATAAAAACGGCCGCATAACCTCAATGACGCATTATATTGAAGTTACCAAAGGCACCGGAACAGGCAGAATTGCCCTTGTTTCCGCATCGGTCACAATGCACGGAAACTGCAAAAGCACTTATAAAATAACATACTGATCATTCAGTGCCATCATTCGTTTTTGTATATCCGATCTGCAGCAAATTTAATTGTTTTTTTATTGACTTTGATATTGTGTAAGTGTATAATAAAACAAATTGATATTTTATTTTAACCGAACGGAGGACTATATCATGGAAAATTTCGCAAAAGTCGCAAAAGTAATCGCAATTATCTCTGCAGTTGCAGCTGCAATTGTCGGAATTTATTTTGCAGTAACCAAGCTCATCGAAAAGAAAAACGCAAAAGATGCTGACAACAGAGAAAACTATGTTTCTTGCTCATGCTTCGATGCTGATTTCATTTCTGAAACCGTTGCTTAAAATTGCATGATAAAACCGCTCACGGCCTCAGGCAGAATGTTTCTTTTGACAAAAGTCTGTTCGGCGCCGGGCGGCAAATAAAAAAATGAAACCCGCTTTTTGCGGGTTTTTTCATAATTTTTACATCATATGAAAAATCCGCAGATTCGTTCTGCGGACTTTCGTTTTTTAATTATTCCAAATTCTCAATAAGTTCGACAATATCTCCGATTGTTTTTATGTTTTCAAATTCTTCATCCGGAACAGAAACATCAAAAGCCTCTTCAAGTTCTGAAACGAGATCAACAAGATCAATGCTGTCAGCTCCGATTTCTTCAAGAGTTGTTTCTTTTGTCAGTTTCACTTCACTGATTTCAAATCTTTTGCTGATCAAATCGCAAACTTGCTCAAATGTATCCAACACATTCACTCCTTTCATCGCATTTCTGATAGTTTTTTTCAAGCAAACCATAACACGAAACAAAAGTATACATAGATATTATTCATTATAGCTTAATTTGTCAAGACTATAACCTATATTTTTTATTTTTATTACCTTTTCTTTTATTTTTAACGTTTTATTTCCGCTCATATTCACTGCCGATCAATGAAAACTAAAAATGAGGTGGGAAAATGAGCAGCTTGAGAAAAAGACGGATTGTTGAATTTGTGATTATTTTTTGCATCGGTAGTCTGATGTATAGCCTGATTGAAGTTCTTTTCAGAGGATATACACATTGGACAATGACTTTAACCGGCGGCACGGTTTTCGCAATTTTATATTTTACAAATCTTGCGCTGAAAACAAGAAGTCTTGTTCTTCGCGGACTTATCGGCTGTTTAATCATCACAGCCGCTGAATTTCTTGTGGGCGCCGTTGTCAATCTTATGTTTCACATGAATGTGTGGGATTATTCGGAAAAGCCGGGCAATATTCTCGGGCAAATTTGTCCGCTTTTCAGTTTCTGGTGGTTTGTTCTTTCTGCACTGAGCGTTTATATTGCCGTTTTTCTTCATTGGCAGCTGAATAAAAAAATGGATCTGCGTCAAGAATAACAGCAACAAAAAAACAGCAGCCGCTAAACAAAAATCTGAAAAAAGCGGCTGCCTGTTATAATCGAAAGGCGGTTACATAAATGAACAGAATAAAAGCGCTTGAAATTGCCGCATTTGTTGCTTTTGCTTTGGCGGTAATCATCAGTACTGCAAGCTTTGAAAAGGACTGTGAGGGCGTCAGAACGTCTGTTTTGCGCCTTCATGTGATTGCAAATTCAGACTCGCAGGAAGATCAGGCTTTAAAGCTTCAGGTCAGAGATGCCATTCTTAAAAAAGGTAGGCAGATTTTCGGAAACAGCAGCACAAAGCAAAGCGCAGAAAAATATATCGGTGAGCATACCGCCGAACTGGAAGAAGCGGCGCAGGCCGTTATTGAAGAAAACGGCTATGATTACCCTGTTAAAGTTGAACTCGGCGAAAGCTATTTTCCGACAAAAACTTATGAAAACGTTACCCTGCCCGCCGGAACTTATGACGCCGTCCGGGTAATCATCGGAAGCGGTGAGGGCAAAAACTGGTGGTGCGTGATGTTTCCGCCGCTGTGTTTGCCTGCCGCCTGCGGAGACACAGAGCTCAGCGATGTTATGAATGAAGATGAACTGA
>JBJFHW010000186.1:0-2723 GCA_051893965.1 Acutalibacteraceae bacterium | reverse complement strand
AAAACTTTTATGAACTGGCTTACCAATATGTTCAAAATGATTACCTCGATTCTTACCGGAAAAACCAATATTTCCGAAGCAATCAAAAGCCATTAAAGTAATACACTGTTATACATAAAAAAGCGGGAGCTTGACTTTGAAGTCAAACTCCCCTTTTTAATTACCTGCAAATTTCACAAAAAGTTATGTTCATCAATCCGGTCGCACAACCTTTTCACAGCGAAAAAAATGCAAAATCTTATATCTGTCCCGCGTAATCACAGCAGGCTTAGCCGACTCAGATTTTTGCAAAAGCCTGATCGAGGTCTGCAATGATGTCGTCAATATGTTCGGTGCCGATGGAAAGACGAATGGTGTTGCGCTTGATATTCTGATCTGCAAGTTCCTCATCGGTAAGCTGTGAATGGGTTGTTGTTGCCGGGTGAATCACAAGGCTCTTAACATCGGCAACATTTGCAAGCAAAGAGAAAATCTCAAGCGAATCAATAAATTTGTGTGCTTCCTCCTGTCCGCCTTTGATTTCAAAGGTGAAGATCGAAGCGCCGCCGTTGGGGAAATACTTTTCATAAAGCGCATGATCGGGATGATCGGGCAAAGACGGATGATTGACCTTGTCAACCTTTGGATTGTTTGCAAGATATTCAACAACCTTTTTGGTGTTTTCAACATGACGGTCAAGACGCAAAGACAGCGTTTCCGTTCCCTGCAAAAGCAAAAATGCGTTAAACGGAGAAATGGTTGCGCCCGTGTCACGAAGCAAAATTGCACGGATATAGGTTACAAATGCTGCCGGTCCTGCTGCATCAACAAAAGAAACGCCGTGATAGCTCGGATTTGGTTCGGCAATCGGTGCATATTTTCCGCTTGCTTTCCAGTCGAATTTACCGGAGTCAACAATGATACCGCCAAGGGTGGTTCCGTGACCGCCGATGAATTTTGTTGCCGAATGAACAACAATGTCAGCACCGTGTTCAATCGGGCGAATCAGATACGGTGTTCCGAAAGTGTTGTCAATAACAACCGGAAGTCCGTGCTTATGTGCGATTTCGGAAATAGCGTCAATATCGGGAATATCACTGTTGGGATTGCCGAGCGTTTCAAGATAAACCGCTTTGGTGTTCTCTTTGATTGCGCCTTCAACTTCAGCAAGATTATGCGCATCAACAAAGGTGGTTTCAATGCCGTACTGAGCAAGGGTGTGCGCGAGCAGATTATAGGTTCCGCCGTAGATTGTTTTTTGCGCAACGATGTGGTCGCCCTTTTGTGCCAGCGCTTCAATTGTGTATGTAACGGCTGCTGCACCCGAAGCGGTTGCCAAAGCGGCAACGCCTCCCTCAAGAGCGGCAATTCTTGTTTCAAAAACATCCTGCGTTGAGTTTGTCAGTCTGCCGTAAATGTTGCCGGCATCGGAAAGATTAAAGCGTGCTGCGGCATGAGCAGAATTTTTGAAAACATAAGAAGTTGTCTGATAGATGGGAACGGCGCGGGAATCGGTTACGGGATCCGGTGTTTCCTGTCCTGCATGAAGCTGAATTGTTTCAAATTTGTATTTATCATAATTATAAGCCATTTTAATAGTCTCCTTTTTATATTGTTATTTTCATATCGGAACCGAAAGCTTATTCACATTCGTCCTTTACGAAAATTGGCTCTTAAAAGCCTTGTAAAAATAAGTCTCATAAAACCATTCCTTAATATGAATGCTTGTTTTTCATTAACAAGCATTACTTGTCTTTTGTTGCCCTCATTCTATCATAACTAAACTTACAAAGTCAATAGGTTTTGTGGAAATTATAAAAAATTTTTTTATTTTTCCGTTCATACCGGCAAATAAGCCGAAATTTTTGATGAAAAATACCGCTGCAAACGCATTGCTTACAGCGGTTGTTCTTTTGGAAAGCAATTCAAACACGCAATTATTCTGCGTCTTCGTCCTCGTCTTCTTCCTCTTCAATTTCAAATTCGATTTTTTCGCCGCAGTTGGGGCAAACAAAATCTGCTTCATCGCCGTTATCTTCAAGGCAGTCGATGTCAACAACAATGTCTTCACCGCAAGCCGGGCATGTGAATTCGATGCATTCGCAATCGTCGTCACAGCAGCAATCGCAGTCATCATCGCAGCAATCGCAGTCGTCATCAAAACCGTAAACAAACTCTTCAACGTCGCCGAGATCTTCGTCAACTTCTTCGATATAGTCATTAAGATCAACCATATCTTCTTCAACATCGCTGATTTCCGATGCGATTTCGTCAAGAGTGTCAATAATAGCGGCAAAAAGCTTGCCTTCTTTTTTGTCCTCATCAATGTCAAGACCTTCCATAAGGCCTCTGAGATATGCAACTTTTTCTGAAACTGACATAATTAATTTCCTTTCCGAACGGCTTTTATGCACGTCCCATATATTCGCCTGTTCTTGTGTCAATCTGAATCATTTCGCCCTCATCAATGAAAAGGGGAACCTTAACCTCAGCGCCTGTTTCAAGCGTTGCGGGCTTGGTTGTGTTGGTTGCTGTGTCGCCCTTAAAGCCGGGATCTGTTTTTGTTACCTGAAGTTCAACAAAGTTGGGCGGCTCAACGCCGAAAACATTGCCTTTATAAGAAAGAATCTTGCAAACCATGTTTTCCTTAACAAATTTAAAGCTGTCTGTAAGTTCGCTCTTGTTGATAGGGATAAGCTCATAGCTTTCGGGATCCATGAAGTAATAAAGATCGCCGTCATTAT
>JBJFHW010000185.1:0-2727 GCA_051893965.1 Acutalibacteraceae bacterium | reverse complement strand
TACCGGATCTCGCCGCAGAGGCGAGACAGCTCGGGACTGAGCGCCGACAACAGCTTTTCACTGCTTTGCAAAGAAGACGCATAACCGTTATATACTGCACCGATTGAATTGTTGATGGATTCTGACATTTTGTCAACCGTATAAAGCACCTCGCGCCAATCGGGAACGGCAATTTCAGCCGCCGCTGACGGCGTTGCCGCTCTGACATCGCTGACAAAATCGGAAATGGTGAAGTCCGTCTCATGTCCGACCGCGGAAATTATCGGTATTTCACTTTCAAAAATGGCATAGGCAACCTTTTCTTCGTTGAATGCCCACAAATCTTCAAGCGAGCCGCCGCCGCGCCCGACAATCAAAACATCGCACGCGTGATAACGGTTAAATTTTTCAATGGCTTTCACAATTTCATCGGCGGCGTTTTCGCCCTGAACCCGGACGCCCTCAAGCACAATTTCGGCAAGAGGATAACGCCTTTCAAGAACCGTCATAATATCGTGAATCGCCGCACCCGTGGGCGATGTTATAACACCGATTTTCCCGGGAAAGGCCGGTAGCGGCTTTTTGTGCTCACTGTCAAACATTCCCAAAGCCGAAAGCTTTTCTTTCAGCTGTTCAAAAGCAAGGTTCAGCGCACCGATACCGTCCGGCATCATATCTTCGGCATAAAGCTGATATACGCCGTCGCGCTCAAAAACAGAAATGCTTCCGCGAATGATAACTTTCATGCCGTTTTCAACATTGAAACGAACACGCTGTGCGCTTGTTCGGAACATCACGACCTTGATTGCAGCATTGGCATCTTTAAGCGTAAAATAAAAATGTCCCGTTCTGTAATGATTGGTGAAATTTGAAATCTCACCGCTGACATAAATGTTTTTCAGGTTGGTGTCGTAATCAATGATTGATTTTATATAAGTATTTATCTGTGAAACAGTCAAAGCTGCTGACATTATCTTTCCTCATTCTTTTTCTGCTGAGTTTTTGCCGCTGATTGGCTTTTCAGATAACACATAATTGCAGTTCCTGCGGCGTTATCGGAAGAAAACTGTGCATCGGCAAAAAATGCATTATATTTTTCGGTAAATTTTTCTCTGATGATGCTGTTTGACATGACGCCGCCGGCATAAAGAAGCGGCAGATTGCCGTATTTCTCGAGCAAAATATCCGTCATTTTTTCAAGGCTTGCCGAAATATATTCAATGCAGAACCTTGCGGTGTCTTCTTTTGAATAGCCCTCGGAAATCATATTGCGACATTTGTTTTCAACGCCCGAAAGCGAACAGTTTCCGTCGATGATTGACGGCTTGATTTTGAATTTCTGCTTGCTTTTTTGTGCAAGCTCATCAAGCTTCGGCCCGCACGGAAAATCAAGTCCAAGCATCAGCCCCACTCTGTCAACCGCCTGACCGGCTTTTAAATCAAGAGAATTTGCAACAATTTTGCAGGAAAAAATATTCTCTTCATCAGGTGTTACCATCAACGCTTCCGTTGTTCCGCCCGAAACATGAAAAGCTATAAATCTTTCTTTGACCAGATCAAGCTGACCTGCACTGAACAAAGCGGCAAGAATATGTCCGTGCTGATGTGATGTTTCATAGTATGGCACTTTCAGCGCACTTGCAACACATTCGGCAGCGTTTTTGCCGACAAGAAAGCACGGCATATAGGAACCCTCGGCAAGTCTTGGGGAAGCCGATGCGCAAACAGCCTGCGTCTGAAAGTTCTCCGCTTCATAGAGCTTTTGGCAAAGCTTTGAAAGAGCGGCCGTGTGATGAAAAACCGCATCGCTTTGCCGAAGCCCCTTTTCTCCGCTTTTTACAGGCAAAAGCCTTTTAAACTGAATAATTCGGTTTTCTTCGGGAAAATAGGCGGCAACCGAGGTTGTGTAATTACTTGTATCAAAACCGACAAAAGCCATTATTCTCTGACCTTTCCGGCAACAGAAGCAAGCAGACCGTTAATGAAAGACGCATCACGCGGTTCGGCATATTTTTTGGCAAGCTCAACGGCTTCATTAATCGCAACCGCAACGGGAATGTCGGAATATTTGATTTCGCAGACTGCCATTCTGAGAATCGCTCTGGGTACCCTGGCAATTCTGTCCGGTGACCAGCGAACAAGATTTTCGTTGATTAAAGTGTCAATTTCCTGCTCATTTGACACGGTAGTCTTTGCAAGATTTTTTGAAAAATCATCGGTTTTAAAAACGCCGGATTCGTCGGCTTGCACAATAATTTCTTCAACGCTTTTTTCGGCATTGAACATTTTTTCAAAAATAATGATAAAAGCCGCTTCCCTTGATTCATGTCTTGTCATAAAAATGCCATGCGATACAGAACATCGCCCAAAGAAGATGAACCCTTTTTGCTGTATCCGTACCGTTTCCTTTCCTTTTGTTTTTTACATACTGCCCTTTATATTTCAAAAGTATGCAATTTTATACATTTTCATTTATATATTTTCATTGTATTATACCATAAAAATTGAACGAAACAACTATTTTGTTTCAATTATTGTCAAATTTTCTGCTGAAATATCCGTATTTTTTTCAAAAATTTCTGTAATCTGAATTAAAACCGAATCATTGAGTGTTCCTTTCGGCAAAATGACTTGTGCCGATGAATCGTTGATAATGACAAGGCACTCGCCTGCCGTTTTGGCTTTGATCAGATTTTCGGTGTCGGTTTCTGCCTGAAGTTCGTTTTTAAACTGCGTTAAAAGTGAAGT
>JBJFHW010000184.1:0-2745 GCA_051893965.1 Acutalibacteraceae bacterium | reverse complement strand
GAGCTTAAAATCACCGTTTTTTGAAACAAATATATTATCCGGCTTAATATCTCTGAGAATAATATTGTTTTTCTCACATAATTTTAAAGCATTGCACAAATCTGCCCCGAGCTTTGCAACATCTTCCTCACTAACTTTATTCTTAACAAGATAATCCTTGAGCGGCATCAGAAGTTCCATACGAATCAATATGGTAAATTTTGTTTTTTTATCATCCGAAATAATTTTATGATCTTCATAACTGACAATATTGCTGTTACCCTTTAATGAATCAAGAATCTTGATTTCATTGAGCAATTCCTGAACAACTTCCCTGTAATATGACGTAATGCTTAAATCGTCCATTCCTTCACTGCGCAATGTGTTTATTTCACCGCTGTCAGACGGAATATCAATAACTTTTAAAGCAGAATAATAAGTCATTCCGAATTCTTCGCGTTTGATTTTATATACCGTACCAAAAGAGCCGGAACCGATTCTTTCCTCAATATACCAGTTATCAAAGACAGGCTGAGATATATTTTTAAATTCCATAATGTTCTGTCATATTTCCGAATTTGTTATTTTTTCTTCAGATGAACGCAGCCGACCGGCGAGCCGTTTTCAACATAGCGACCCAACAGCTCTTCAACGGTACATGTCTTTCGATTGCCGGGTTGTCCGTTATCAGAATAATAAACCGTTCCGTCAACAATCTGATCAATATAAAGTACGTGACCGCAGTATTTGACATTTTCTGATTTGGCATACGGGAAAGAAAGAACAATATCGGTAATCGGCTGACCTTCTTTGTTAATCATATCATTCAGGCAATTATTGCCTGAATATTTTACAGCATTATATGAATCTGTTGATTGAATCCTGTCAAACCAATCGGCTCCGTTCGCACTGCCGGGTGCAAAGGATAAGCCAAACCCGTTTGCCTCCGCCTTTTTGCCTGCATACCAGGTACAGTTAACCCTACCTTTCTCTATTCCGGCATAAGTTTTGTTGAATCTTCCGCAGGCTTTTGTGTTATCCGCCAGAATTCCGGCTTCCATTGCCGCCAATTCATCCGTGTTTTTCACATGAACACTGACTTTCACATTGTCCGGATAATCCGCAGTGCCGATAGTTGCAGCATCAGCCAAGCCTCTGTCAACTTTTATGTATTGATCCACTGCCTTGTTAATGAAATCTGCCAATTGAACACTGTTGGAGTATATGCTTTTTTGAACTTCTTTTAACTTCTTTACTTTCTCCTCTAAATCCTGCGTAAAGTTACCGATCCAGACATTATTGTATTCTGAAATTTTATTGATTATAGAATTACAGTTGTTGTTGAATTCATCAGCTAAACTACTGTACTTTTGAGCGCAAGCCTTTAAATCATTCGTTTCAAGTTTAATAGATGACATACTGCTTTTCTCCTAATTACTTTGATGTTATAACACTGCCGAATTTATATTTAAACTGCTCCAGTGTGCAGCACTGAACCGTCGGACCCACCCAATTTCCGTTGCTGTCCTTAAGCCAGGTATGCGGACGTGTATATGACTCTCCGTCTTCTGTGTAATATACCATTCCGTCTTTTACCTGCTCAATATATGCAACATGTCCGTAAGTACCCGACTGACTGACGGCGATGGCATTTGCCTGAATATTATTGACATCGGACGTTGTCGCTACGTTGAATTTGGTCTTATCAATGCTATTGACCCAATTTTTTGCATTTCCTCCCGACGTACTGTTAAACACAAGCGGATTGCCGGGATTCTTCTGAGACCATCTTTGGTCAGCATACCAGGTGCAGTTTCCCTTTCCGTTATAGTTTGTAAATCCGTTAGGAGAAACAGGCCCCCAGTTTTGCCAGATATCGTTTAAGCACTGTCCGGATATCAGATCTATTTCATTTGATATTTCCTGTGCTGCTGTGTTGTTTGGCACATCGCTTAAAACGGTTGAAACCGGTATAACGCCCGCTGCGGCAAGTGGTGTAACACCCACCGTTGTGACCGGTTTAACACTTGAGGTTGTGTTGGCAGCATGCGTTGAAATTAAGGGCTTAACAGCACTTGCCGCCCACGCCGTTGCAGCAAAAGCAAGCATCGAAGGACATGAAAATCCAAGCACAATAAAATTCAGATGCGTCAATGCGGTGATCATATTTGAAAACGCGCTGTTTTGCGCTGCCGATTTGCCCGCGTTATCATATATTTCACCGATACTGTTAAGCAAACCTATCAGCTTTTCATTTTCTTCCACTTGATAGCGGCTTTTTGATATTGAAGATTTTATGGAACCGAAAATTGCATCTTTGTTTCCGAATTTCCAGAACGACTGCATAACAGAACTGCCTAAATCAGTAGATTCTCTTAATACTTTAATTGCATTGTCCAAGCATGAATTAGCCGTTTTAAAATCAGATATAACCGCATCTAAGTCCTGATACTTTAATTCAATATTATTTCCCATATTTTTACCCTCGGCTTAAATAATTGATGAAATTTTTTTCTTAATGTCATTATCAGCTTCTCTGATCTTTTTTGAAGTCTTTTCAACAAGCTTTTTTGCCTCTTTAACCTCGTTTATTGCGGATTTCAGTTTCTTGACTTCTGCTGAAATTTTACTTACCGACCCCACGGCTGCCGCACTTTGCCATGCATCTGTAATTAACACCTTGTTATTCTCAATATCTCTGCAATTTTGCTCAACGCTTTCTAAAAGCTTATCAATTTCTTTTCCGATATTTGATATATCATCAGA
>JBJFHW010000183.1:0-13168 GCA_051893965.1 Acutalibacteraceae bacterium | reverse complement strand
GCTCTTACAACCTCCACTTCACAGCTTGCGCTGATTCCGTCGGCGGTCGTTGCCGTAACAAGAACCTTACCGGGAAGAAAAGCCGTCATTTTTCCCTGCGAATCCACGCTGAGATATTCACTTCTGCTGCTGCTCCATGTCACTGTTTTGTCGGTGGTGTCCTCGGGAACAACCGTTGCAAAAAGCTGTTTGGTTTCGCCGGTTTCAATTGTCAGTTCTTTGTCGCTTAAAACCAAACCGGTGGATCTTTGAAGAACCGTGACCGAACATTCCTGCTTAAAGCCGCCGTCAACCGTGGTGACGGTGATGACTGCCGTGCCCGCTTTCACGCCTTTAACCGAACCGTCCGAGCTGACCGAAGCGACAAGGCTGTCACTGCTTTTCCAGATGAGGGTTTTGTTCGTTGCATCAGAGGGGGAAACCACTGCATTGATCTTAAAAGGATTCTCATTCGTATAGATTGTTTTATCTGTTATATCAATATCGAGACCTGTCACAGGTTCAAAAACCGTAATGTAACATTCGGCTGTGTAGCCGCCGTCCGCCGTTTTCACGCTTACGGTTGCACTGCCGACCGAAAGAGCCGTAATTTTGCCGACCGAGGAAACCGAAACAACCTTGCTGTCGGTGCTTGACCATGTAACGGTCTTATCGCTTGCATCAGACGGAGCAATCGTCGCTGTCAGCTGACGGGTGTCACCCTTGGCAATTTCAAAAGAATTTGCATCAAGCGAAACTGCCGTAACATGGCGTTTGACCGTAACGGTGCAGCTTGCGGTTTTTGCCCCGTCGGCGGTTTTCACCGTGATCACCGCTTCACCGGGCTTTTTCGCCGTAACGGTACCCGAAGAGGAAACCGAAGCAACCGCACTGTCTGACGATGACCAGCTTACGGTTTTGTTCGTTGCCGTTGTGGGAGAGACGGTTGCCGTAAGCTTGTTCGTTTCTCCGACATAAAGGCTCAGAAGCGATGCCGAAAGCTTAACGGAGGAAACAGACTGCGTAACCGTAACCGTGCAGGTCTTGCTCAGACCGTTTGAGGTTTTTGCGGTGATGGTTGTCTTGCCGCCGGCAACCGCTTTGACAACACCGCTGCTGCTGACGGTTGCCGCCTTTGTGTTGGAAGACGTCCATGTGACGGTTTTATTCGTTGCGTCAGACGGAGAAACCGCAGCTTTTAATGTATAGGATTTACCCGATGCAAGAGTCAGACTGCTTTTTGAAAGCGTCAGCGTTTTAACCGCTTTTTCAACCTTAACGGTGCATTTTGCGGTTTTACTGCCGTCATTTGTTGTGACGGTAATGGTTGCCTTGCCGACCTTTACGGGCGTCAGTTTGCCCGAAGAGCTGACCTTAACAACGGAAGTGTTCGATGATTTCCATGTGATCTTTTTGTCCGAAGCGTCAGACGGAGAAACCGTGGCTTTGAGCGTTGCCGTTTTGTCAAGATAAAGCGTAAGCGAGGTTTTGTTCAGACTGACGGATTTGACCTTTCTGACCACCTTGACGGTGCATTTTGCCGTATAGCCGCCGTCAGCGGATTTTGCAGTGATCGTTGCCGTTCCTTTTGCCACTGCCGTGACAACACCGGAAGAGCTGACCTTTGCCACCTTGGTGTTTGAGGAGGTCCATTTCACCGTCTGATTGGTTGCATTTTTCGGGCTGAATGTCACTTTTAAAGTATATTTACCGCCGATGTCGAGCGTTTTGCTTTTTGCACTGAGCGAAATGCTCTTCAGCGGCTGAATAACATTGACCTTGCAGACGGCTTTGTAGCCGCCGTCCTTGGTTTTCGCCGTAATTTCGGCATAGCCGGGACCTTTAGCCATCACAACGCCGTCCGAGCTGACCGTTGCAACATCATAGTTGTTGGTTGACCATGTAACATTCTGATTGCTTGCAGAAGACGGAACAACGCTTGCCGTGATTGCCGTTTTCTGACCGACTTTCATGGAAATGACCGATTTGTTGAGCTTGACGCCCGTAACCGCTTTGGTAACGGTAACCTTGCAAACGGTCTGTGCATTTCCGTCAGCGCTCTTGACAGTGATGTTGGCAGTGCCCTTGGCAATACCTTTGACCATTCCGTCCGCGTCAACCGTTGCAATTTTAGTGTTGGAGGAAGACCATGTCACGCTCTGATTGGTTGCCGTTTTGGGGCTGACCGTAGCCTTGATAATCTTTACGCCGCCGATTCCGACGCTGAGCGATGACGGTGAAAGCGTGATTTTTGAAACTTTCTGCAAAACCGTAACCTTACAGGTGGCAGAAGCTTTTCCGTCTCCGGAAGTTGCCGTAATAACTGCACTTCCGCCCGCAACTGCGGTGATTTTGCCCTCGCTGTCCACTTTCACAACCTTTGTGTTGGAGGAGGACCATTTGATTTTTGTGTTGGAAGCCGTTGACGGCTGAACTCTTGCATAAAGCATTTTGGAACTTCCGGCATTGATGGTTACGGAAGTATAATCCATCGAAACACCCGTTGCATAGCGGATAACCGTAACCGTGCAGGTGGCTTTATGATCGCCGTCTGCCGTTTTCGCCGTAATGACCGCCGCGCCCTTGCGCTTTGCCGTAATCTGACCGGCGGAGGTAACGGAAACGATGGAGCTGTCGCTTGAAGACCATTTTACGGTTTTGTTGGTTGCATTGGAGGGACTGACGGTTGCATAAAGCACCTTTGTGCCTCCGACAGCAACCGTAAGCTTTGAAACATTGAGTTTAACACCGGTTGTGATGTTATAGACCGTGACGCTGCACGACGCCTTGAAGCCGCCGTCAACCGTGGTGGCGGTAATGACGCACGAGCCGTTTTTCACTGCCGTGACAACGCCGTTTTTGTTGACCGTTGCAACGGACGAATCGGAGGAGGTCCATTTGACACTGCGGTCATTTGCGTCAAGCGGAAGCACAACAACCGTCAGTGTTTTTGTGTTTCCTTTGGATAGCTTGATGCTGTCGTCGCTGATTCTGATACCGGTAACACCTGCGGAAACCGTAACAGTGCATTTTGCCGTATAGCCGCCGTCTTGGGTTTTGGCGGTAATCACGGCTGTTCCCGTTTTAACGCCTTTGACAACGCCTGCGGAGGAAACCGTGGCAACCGATTTGTCGGAACTTGACCAGGAAAGCGCCTGATTGCTTGCGTTTGACGGAGAAACCGTGGCGTCAATCGTCACCGTTCTGCCCTTGCTGACAGAAGCGGTTTTCGGAAGCTTGACGCCTGTTACCGAAACTTTTTTTGTCACCTTAACACTGCACGAAGCCTTGACGGAGCCGGAGGAAACCGTAATGGTTGCCGTTCCTGCGGAAACCGCCGTCACAACGCCGGAGGAGCTGACCTTTGCCACCTTTGTGTTTGAAGAACTCCAGGTAAAGGTTTTGACCGTGGTTGTTGAAGGCTTCAAAGTTTTTGTCAGTGTATAGGTCTGGGTTGTATAAAGTGATAACGATTTTTTGTTCAAAGTAATGGATTCAAGCGCCTGTGAAACGCTGACGGTGCATTTTGCAGTCTGTCCGCCGCTTGCCGTTGCCGTAATGGTACATTTGCCGCCGGCAACACCTTTGACAACACCTTTTGAGCTGACAGTGGCAACCTTTGTGTTTGAAGAAGTCCATTTCACCGTTTTGTTTGTTGCATTGGACGGAGAAACCGTTGCCGTGAGCGTTATGCTTGAACCTGCCTTGACAGAGGCGCTCGTTTTGTTTAGCTTAATGGATTTTGTCGGAACAACAACCGTAACCGTACAGCTTGCCGTATAGCCACCATCCGCCGTTTTCACGGTAATTTTGCATGAACCGACCTTTTTGCCGGTAACAACACCGGAGGAAGAAACCGTTGCAATGCTCTTGTTGCTTGAAGTCCATGTGACTTTCTGATTTTCGGCATAGGTCGGCTTAAAGGTAGGCTTGAGCGTCACCGTCGAGCCTAAATTAACCGTTTTCTTTGATGTCAGAGAGACGCCGAGAACCGGCTGCTTAACGGTTACAACACAGGCGGCCGAACGGTTGGTTCCGTCGGTTGTGACTGCCTTGATTTTTGCCGTACCGGGATAGTTTGCGGTTACTTTTCCGTTCTGGTCAACCGAGGCGATCTTCGGATTGTCGCTGATCCATTCCACAAAACCGGTATAGCTTGTGTTTTCAACCGTTCTGACGGTTGCTGTCAAAGTCGTTGTCGAACCGCCGTTGAGCGTTACGGAAGTTTTATTCAAAGAAATGGCAGAGGATTTCGGGCTGACTCTGAGTTTGCAGGAAACGCTGATGTTGCTACCGTCGGTTGTTTTTGCCGTAATGGTGCAGGTGCCTTTGGCTTTCGGCGTCAGAACACCGTTTTTGTCAACGGTGCAAACAGAAGAATTGCTTGTTGACCAATCCACAACCTGATTGCCCGCATTGGAGGGAGAAACGGTTGTTTTAAGCTTTGCGTTTGTTGTGTCAAGCGAAATAACCTTCACTGTTTCCGAAATGGAAAGAGCTGAAACAAGCGGAAGTACCTTAACGGTGAAAGAGCCGCTCTTGCCGCTTCCGTCCGTTGCCTTATATGTAATTTTGGCAGAGCCGGCACTGACAGCTTTGATTTTGCCCGAAACCACATCATCGTCTGTTGTTCCCGCCGAAACGGTGGCAACCTTTGTGTTTGAACTTGTCCATGTCAGAGTTTTCACATTGGCAGTAGACGGAAGCACCTGAACTTTAAAGGTTTCACTTTCGCCGATCACCATAGAAAGCGTGCCGCTGTTGGTCAGCGTCAGCGCCTTAAAACCGGTTACCAGAACAATTTCATTGACGGTAACTTTGCAGGTTGCGGAATATTTTGTCGAGCCGCACGAAGCGATGACCGTAACGGTTGCCGTGCCCTTTGAAACGCCGGAGACCTTGCAGGTTTTGCCCGTGTCGCTGACAGAAGCAACTTTTGTGTTGCTGGAATCCCATGTATAAATAACTTCGTCCGTCACGGCGGCACTGCTGTCTTTGCCGACTGCGGTTGCCGTCAGTGTGAATGAGCCGTTGTCATAAATTGTTTTTGAACTGAGCGAAAGCTTCACGCCTGAAAGCGGATTGGAGGTGGTAACAGAGCATTTTGCGCTGTGTCCGTTGGAGGAAGCGGTAATCGTAACGGCGCTTGTGCTGTGTTTTTTTGCCGTCAGCACACCGCCGTCAACGGAAACAACGCTGCTGTCTGAAGAAGACCATGTAATTTTATCCGCAGAATTGCCCGGATCGGTGGTTGCTTTGAGCGTTGCCGTTTTTCCCACAGCAAGCGTCAGCTTCGTTTTGTCAAGCGAAATGGCTTTTGTGTGATATTCGATGGTATCAAAAGCCTTTTTCAGAAGAGAGGCCGCATTGTCAATCTGATTTTGCGTATAGTCCGCCGGGTTGTCAATCATGTTCTTGGCTTCGTCATACCACGAAGAAAGCGCGCTGTAATCCACAAACAGCTCGTCCCATTCGGACTTCGGCGGAATGCTCTGATAAATTTTTTCAAGCTCCTGCGTGTCAGCAACAGCCGCCGAAGCGCTTACGGCAAAAGAGCCGTCCGTGCCCTGATAAGAAAACGGCACCGACGACAAAAGCATCATTATGCACAAAACAAAAGATAACAATCTTTTCTTCATTTTTATGACCATTCCTTTCCTGAAACACAAAAGTGCTAAAATCAGTTTATAATAAATTCAGTTGTCGTTTATATACACAGTTATTATAAAGAAAACGAACAAAAGTGTCAACACGCCGCAGGCGTATATTGAAAAAGTTTACAAATTATGTTAGTATGTTACAAATTATCCATTAAATTATGAATTCTTAAAAAAGCAATTTTTAGGAATAAACAGAAAGGCTGTATTATATGATGAAAAAGATGATTTCATGGAATGTAAACGGAATCCGGGCCTGCGTGCAGAAGGGCTTTCTTGATTCTTTCAAAACGCTTGACGCAGACATTTTCTGTCTTCAGGAAACCAAGCTTCAGCAAGGACAAATCGAACTTGACCTGGACGGATATTATCAATATTGGAACTATGCCGAAAGAAAAGGCTATTCGGGAACGGCAATTTTCACAAAAGAAAAACCGCTTTCCGTTTTCTGCGGCATGGATATTCCCTGTCATGACACCGAAGGCAGGCTGATTACCCTTGAATTTGAAAACTATTATTTTATCACCTGCTACACGCCCAACGCACAGGACGGTCTGAAAAGGCTTGATTACCGAATGCAGTGGGAAGACGATTTCAGAGAATATCTTAAATCGCTTGACAACAATAAACCTGTCATATTCTGCGGTGACCTCAACGTTGCCCATGAAGAAATTGACCTGAAAAACCCGAAAACCAACCGCGGCAATCCCGGCTTTTCCGATGAAGAACGCGAAAAATTCTCTGTTCTTTTAAACAGCGGCTTTGTGGATTCTTTCCGCTATCTTTATCCCGACCTCAAGGACGCCTATTCCTGGTGGAGCTACCGTTTCAAGGCAAGAGAAAAGAACGTCGGCTGGAGAATAGACTATTTTGTTGTTTCTCAGCGTATTGCGCCAAATATAAAAGAAGCTAAAATTCACAGCGAAATTTTCGGCTCCGATCACTGTCCCGTAGAACTTCAGATTGAAATATAAACGCTTCGGCGCCGTTTTGGCTTTCCGATTTATAATTAAAAGCGCATAATTATTTTTAAGTTGCTTTAATTGACTTTGATTTATATTAATGTTAAGATAATGATAATAAATTATCGAAATTATGAAACATATGAGTAATTTCGGTTTTTACTTTTGTTTCTGCCGGAATTTATAGAATAATTTCTGACAAAACAATAAACAAAATTAACATACCCCTGAAAGGCTAACAGTTATGGATACGCAAAACAAACAAAAAAGAAAAGTCTTGCTCATTGTCAACCCCTGTGCAGGCAGAACAAAATCCCGTGCAGGCACCTTTGACATCGTCAACAAGTTTTCCAACAATGACTATGATTTTTCCATTCACACAACCACCTGCCGCGGAGACGCAACAAACATCGTCAAAAAGCATTACGAGGGAAAAGACCTTGTGGTTTGCTGCGGCGGTGACGGAACGCTCAACGAAACCATCAACGGCATTATGGAAATGCCCAACCGTGTTCCCGTCGGCTATATTCCGACCGGTTCAACCAACGACCTTGCAACCACGCTGGGTATTCCCAACGACATCAAAAAAGCAACCGATCTGATTATGGACGGTCACACCAACAGCTACGACATCGGCCTTTTCAACAACAGATGTTTTTCTTATGTCGCCTCATTCGGCGCATTCACAAGTGCTTCTTATAGCACAAGCCAGAAATTAAAAAACAAAATCGGCCATGCCGCTTATCTGCTCAACGGCGTTAAAGACTGGAAAAGCATCAGATCCACACACGCAAGAATCGAATATGACGGCGGTGTGATTGATGATGATTTCATGCTCGGCGCCATCGCCAACTCCACTTCGGTCGCCGGACTTTTCAAGTTTAATCCCAAAGATGTAAAGCTCAACGACGGATATTTTGAACTTTTGCTTGTGAAAAAAATCAAGCCCATTCAGGCGCCGATATTCCTGCGCAAGCTCATCAAGCAGGAATATGACGGAGAACAGATCATTTTTGTGAAAACAAGGAATCTCAAAATTGTTTCCGAAGAGCCGATTGCCTGGACGCTTGACGGCGAATACGGCGGTGCGCACAAGGTTTCCATGATTCATGTTTTAACAAAGGCGGTTGACATCTGTTCACCGGTGAATCCGCTTTTTGAAAGCGATGATGTGCAGCAGCCGGCTGACGAAACAACCGAAAATGCCGAAGAAACCGAATCCGAAGAAACCGAAAAATCAAAAGAAAACGAAGAGGTTTCAGCCGAGGTTTAAAAAGCAAACAACCTGTGAACAAAATCTTTAAAAAAATTAATTTTTTCGCAAAAAAACAACAAATCTTCTCTGTTTGTCTTATACCTGGCTGATTTATAGTCCAAAAAATTTCGATTTTTTTAAAAAATATTGAATTTTTTGTTGACAAGCGGTAAATAATATTATATAATCTGAATAGATATTTATTAGTATATATTTTTATATATCCATTTCCGTTTTAGAAGGAGGAACAGTCATGAATGTTGATTTTCTGCAGTTTTTGATAGATTTAATCATGAGAATTATCGCTCTTTTCAAAGGCAGTGACAACACAGAAGATTCTGTTAAATAATTTTTTAATTCAATCAAAAAGAGTTCTATCCCATGCTCTGTCTATCAGTCAGGCATGGGCTTTTCTCTTATACAAACAAAAAGAGCGGCAAACAGCCGAATGAAAGGGAGTGAAGCGTTTGAAAATCCTTGTTGATGCGGACGCGTGTCCCGTTGTTAAAATCATTGAAAAAACCGCAAAAAAATTCGGACTTGATGTGCTTCTTTTTTGCGACACCAACCATGTTCTTTCTTCTGATTACAGCACTGTGAAAACGGTTTCGGCAGGTGCCGATGCGGTTGACATTGCGCTTGCCAATTTTTGCAAAAGCGGCGACATTGTTGTCACGCAGGATTACGGCGTTGCGGCCATGGTGCTTGCCAAAGGCGCCCATGCAATTCATCACAGCGGCAGGCTTTACACAAACGAAAACATTGAGCAGATGCTTGCCGAAAGATACCTGGCAAAAAAAGCGCGTATGGCAAAAGCGAAAAACCATCTCAAAGGCCCGAAAAAAAGAACAAAAGAAGATAACGAAAGCTTTGAAACGGCCTTTACAAGACTGATTGAAAAACTTACGCAAGACAAAACCGATCAATAAGGAGCTGTCGCATTTAGCGCAGAACAAAAGCAAAATGTTAAAATAAAAAGAAGAAATGAAACATTTTGCTTTTTTAAACGTTTTTTCACCCACTCGCAGTATCTTTATACAGCTTCGGGGTGAAGAAAACGCTTTCTGCATCTAAATGCGACAGCTCCTTTTTATTGAATTCAGCTTTCCAGCGTATCGGCAAGAGAAGTGTCGGCAAGAAAGGTGTTCAGATTGTAAATAAACACCGCATGCGTAAATGAATATTCTTCCAGAACCGATGAAAGGTTGCCGCTGTAATAGCGCGGATCTATGATTACAATTTTTGAAAAATAAGGCGTCAGCATGGAAATCATGCAGTTGGCATAAGAATCCTTGAAAATCAGCAGCTGCCTGTCTGTTTCGGCATTGGTTGAAACAATCACCTTGTCAAAGTTTCCGCCGAGAAAAACCTCATACTGATTTTTTTGCTCCAGCTTTTCGCGTTGAAAAAGCGAAGCCGTTTTTTCCCCGCTTGACTCATAATGAACCGTGTATAAATGTTTTTTATCTGTCGGAACGCAAATCTGAATTTCATCTTTTGAAGAAGACACCCCCGAAGACGAGGCAAGTGTCCCCGAAAAATCGTTGGAAACGGTATAAAAGCTGTATTCCTGCCCTTTTGTGCTGATTTCCCATGTTTTCATCAGTGAACTGAAAGCAAGATAGGCCGCCCTTGTTGTCCAGTGGTGGTCGGTTCTGTAAAACAGCTCTTTTTTATCATCGGCGTTTTCAAAAGCCTTTTGGCAGTCCGTCCATAAAACACCGGAAAGCTTGTTTTTGATTTTGGAAAGTTGTTCTTCCTGATCCGCTTCACCGGTACCTTTTGGCATCAGGTCACTGAGAATCAGACCGGAATTCGGCGAAATCACCGCCGAAGTTCTGATGCTTTTATTTTGCTTTGCAAAGTCGTTCATGGCGTCGGTTATTTCTTTGACCTGCTTTTCGTCATAAGCCGTTTGCTTTTCAAAAAGGAAACCGTCGCTTCCGATATAAACGCCGTTTTCTTCCTTTTTGCCGGTCAGTCTGTCCGCCGAGGTTTTCAGGCTGATTAATATATCCCGGAACGGGAACTGATCGGAAAGCCAGCTTTCAAAATTTTTCATAAAACTGCCGTCTGTAACCGACGAAAAAGTAAGTACCGGCCGTTTCGCAAGTACACGGTTTTCTTTTTCGGATAATTCTCTTTTCGGATAAACGAAAAAAAGAACCGCCGTGCCGACTAATACAAGCATAAAAAACACAATGATGCAAATGCATAATCTTCGGATTATTTTTCTGTTATTCGAGAAATCTTTTTTGTTTTTCATCAATGAAAATCCTTTCATGCGCAGTCGGCGACATCAGAATCGGAAATATAAAAACGGATTATAGGTATCGCTGACAAGGCAGACAATGCAGATGATGAAAATCACCATATAAAGAGATGACTGTAAAAACAGCCTGAGGCCTTGATTCTTTGGCTTCGGCATATTTTTAAACACACCGAACGCCGAAAGGCTCATAAACACAAGCGGCAGCGCATAGGACGAGATATAATAAAGGCTGTTCTGATTGAAAAATTCGGCATTTGCAAACATGGCGCCGAGATAGCTGACAGCCTGCGTGAGCGTTTCGCTTGAAAAGAACACCCAGCCGACAATGACAAACAGCATTGTTAAAATGTGCCGCAGAAAATTCGGCAATTTATCAAGAACATTCTTGAAAACAAACTTTTCAAGAATAATCAGCACGCCGTAAAATGCACCCCAAATCACAAAATTCCAGCTTGCGCCGTGCCAGAGCCCCGTCAGACACCAGACAACCGCCGTGTTCAGAATCGTTCTGAAACTGCCCTTTCGGTTTCCGCCGAGCGGAATATATACATAATCGCGAAACCACGCGCCGAGGGAGATATGCCATCTGCGCCAGAATTCGGTGATGCTTTTTGACTGATACGGCAAATTGAAGTTCTGCACCAGATCGAACCCGAACATTTTGCCAAGCCCGATTGCCATATCACTGTAACCGCTGAAGTCAAAATAAATCTGCATGGTAAAGCATATTATCCCGAACCATGCCGTCACGGCGGACAGTGACGCGATGTCCTTGCCCGAAATTTCGGTAAAAACCGCGCCGATATAATTGGCAAAAACAACCTTTTTGCCAAGGCCCCTGATAAAATATAAAATTCCGACAGAAAACTTTTCGGGACTGACTGTGCGGCAAACGAGCTGTTTTTCAATATCACTGTATTGAACAATCGGTCCTGCAATCAGTTGCGGAAACATCGTAATATAAAGCGCAAACGGCAAAAGCTTTCTCTGCGCTTTCACATCACAGCGGTACACATCAATAATATAGCTCATCGCCTGAAAGGTATAAAACGAAATACCGACCGGAAGCGGCAAGGCATTCATTTTGATGTTCAGCGAAAAAAGACTGTTTAAGGTTTCAACCGCAAAGCCCGAATATTTGAAAAATCCCAGAACGAACAGATTAAAAAGAACGCCGAAAAACAAAACCGCCTTTTTTCTGCCCGTTCTTTCCTCGTTTTTCTGAAGGTCAAGACCGATATTATAGTTAAAATAAATGCTCACAAGCATGAGTACAATATAAACCGGCTCGCCCCAGGCATAAAAAACAAGGCTTGCAAGGCACAGAACAAGATTTCTCTTTTTCTGTTCAAGTTCACGGTTTTTGCGTGAAAGCGGCAAAAAATAAAGAGCAAGCGTAACCGGCAAAAAAGCAAACAAAAAAGTAAGACTGCTGAAAAGCATTTTTATCTCCCTAACTCGATTTTTTTAATTATCAAAGTGATTTACGAAAAGCGTCCGCTGCCGTTTCCGGCTCATCACACACCGCAAAAAACACAAAACCCGCTTTGCTTTCAAGCACATAATGTTCAAGTAAGTCACTCTGCTTTGCGGCGTACCCTTTGAAAAGCTCACCTTTTTGCTCGGCTCTGCTTTTGAGCTTTTCAACAAGCGGCTGAGCCTGCGACGAATCCGCAAGTTTGACGATGATCACTTCGCGAACCTCCATGACGGAATCGGAAGCATAATAAACCACACCGTCAAATTCGTTTTCGGCAAATCCTGTTTCTTTTTTGAATTTTGCTTTGTCGCATTTTGAAAGTTCGCTCACCGACACCGCGCTCTTTACCCCTTCAAAAACTTCAGAAATGGTTTTATCGCTGACGGCTGTTTCATGCGTCATACCGACGATGAAAGCAACAAGCAGCGCAACGCACAGCAATTCTTTGATTTTCGTCATCAATAGATCCCCTTTTCCGTCATCACAAATTTTAACCAGTATTTGTCATAAAAGGTCTTTTTCTGATGAATCCCGTCCGGCTCATAGCACTCGGGATGCGCCTTAAAAACCGATGACGAATCAAGATATTCAATCTTTTCTTTTTTACACATTTCAATCAGACCATCATTATATTTGTTGATCGTATCATTGTTTACGGTTTTTGCAACCGAATCATTAACCGGAAAAATCAGGCTGACGATAATTCTTGTGTCGGGAAGCTCCTTTTTCAGCCGTTCGATAACGGATGTATATTCCTCTATAAAATAAGCATCGGCGCCTTTTTTTGCCGAGCACATATTCAGCCCGTAATGCAGAATCAGAACCGGCGGACGAAGTCCGACAATTTTGTCAAAATTGGCATTGAGATGGCTCAGGCTTGCACTGACCTGCGTGATGAGATGACTGCTGTTGAGAATGTTATACTCTTTCAGTCCGTGCATCAGCGAATCGCCCGCAATATAGACATCGCGGAAAACCTGGATATAGCTTTTTTCGCCCGCATCAATAAGCTTTATGCTGTTTTGAATTTTCGTGTTCAGATCGGCGGTTTCTTTTTCTTCAAGGAGATTTTTTTGAACAGTGTCGATGCTTTTTTCCGCCTTTTCAACTGAACTGTTTTCAAGGCTTTCGATATAATTCTGCCCCTTTTCGGCATCGGCGGCGGGCAGATATTTATTATTATAAAGCGAAACTGCATTATAAGAAATACATGCGGCAAAAATACCGAAAATTAACACCGGCAAAAGAAATTTTTTCAACTTCGACCCTCCGAAAACACCAATCAGGAAAATAAAATCAACGCAATATGTAAAATACCATTCATTATTCTACTCTTGGAAACTGCATAAATCAATAGCAAAGTTTTAAAGTAAGAAAAATTTAACAATTTATAAAGATATAAAACGTTTTGCAAGAAAATTCAAATAATTTGCAATTTTGTGTTGACAATTGCGCGGCTTTGAGATATAATAACTAAGCTTTCAATTGTGTGCTGCTATGGCGCAGTTGGTAGCGCGCATCCTTGGTAAGGATGAGGTCACCGGTTCAAATCCGGTTAGCAGC
>JBJFHW010000182.1:0-2786 GCA_051893965.1 Acutalibacteraceae bacterium | reverse complement strand
TTTCGTGATAAAAGGTATTGCCCGAAAACATTTAATATGAAAGACCTTGCGGAAGAATTTCTGCAAGGTCTTTTTTATATCAAAATGTAAAATGCCGTTTATAAGATATAAAATTGTATTGAAGCTTTATCCATAAAAGGTCGGGTTGTCTGTTCGCTCAAGAAGATAATCGAGCGAAACATTAAAATAATCGGCAATGCGAATGAGGGTATCGTAGTCGGCTTCGCGTTCACCGGTTTCATATCGGCTGATTGAGTTTTGGCTTATATTTAAATCCATTGCCAATTTCAGCTGGGTGATACCGCGGTTTTTTCTTATTTCTTTTAATCTCATACACAAAACCCCTTGACAAAATTATACCGTTTTGGTATGATACAAATATCCCAGTTTGGTATATTTTGTGACTTTATCCCTGATATATTCAAACGGAAATTTATTTTTTGGAGGAAAAAAGAAATGCAAAAAAAATTCAAAAAAATGCCTGCGTATATTCTGACGGTTATCATGATACTTTGTGTTATACCGTGCATGACTTCGTTGGCGGCAACAACATTCACCGAAAACGGTTATACTTATACCGTTGAAAACGAAAGTGCAACAATAACCGGCTGTGATTCTAACGAGGTTAACGGTGCGGTTGAAATTCCTGAAACGCTCGGCGGATATCCTGTTACAGCAATCGGTAACAGAGCGTTTGACGGTCAAAAAACAATTTCGTCCGTCACAATACCTGACAGCGTCAATTCCATCGGGAGCTATGCTTTTAACGGCTGTTCTTCACTTGTGAGTGCAACTCTCCCGAAAAATCTTATATCATTGAGTAGTTACATTTTTTACGGTTGTTCCGCTCTTACATCAGTCAAGCTTCCTGAAAAGCTTGTTACAATTGGAAGCTGTGCTTTTTATAACTGTAAATCATTGGTTTCCGTTTCGTTTCCCGATTCACTTGCAAGCATTGAATCAAACGGATTTAGAAGCTGTGTAAGCCTGACTTCGGTGTCTTTCAAAAACAATTTTTCAAAAATCGGTGACAATGCCTTTTCAGATTGCACAGGTATCAGAAGTCTTGCACTTCCAAACTCGCTTGTGACTATCGGTAATTATGCTTTCAGCGGCTGCACAGGTCTGACAAGTGTTACTGTTCCCGACAGTGTTGTCAGTATGGGAAACTCTGCGTTTAATGGCTGCACAAGTCTTGAAAGTTTGACACTTTCAAAAGGGATTACCGCTGTGAACACGGACGCTTTCAGAGGTTGCACAGCACTCAAGGCGGCAGTGATTCCCGAAAATATAACTTCAATCGGTGAAAGCGCATTTTATGGCTGCACATCAATGAAAAGTCTCACTCTTTCAGACGGGCTTGTATCAATCGGAGAAAAAGCATTTCGCGGCTGCGAACAAATATCTTCACTTGTCATTCCGGACAGTGTTACTTCAATAGGAGATATGGCATTCAGGGAATGTGCAGGAATCAAAAATCTTGTTCTCTCAAAACAGCTGACCGAAATCAGTTATTACTGCTTCATGGACTGCACCGGACTGATGTCGGTTGAAATTCCGGACGGAGTCACAACAATTGATTCCAGTGCATTTTATGGCTGCTCAGGTCTTACATCTGTTAAAATTCCGGACAGTGTCACAACAATAAAGAATGCTGCTTTTAATAAATGTGTCGGTCTTCAGACAATCGAAATACCTGACAGTGTTGTTGAAATCGGCGATAATGCTTTTAACGGCTGTAAGGGACTCGTTTCTGTTGTCATACCAAGAGGGGTTACCGCTGTAAATTACGGTACATTCGGTTCATGTTACGGACTGAAATCGGTAATAATTCCCGACACCGTCACCTATATTGACGATTTTGCTTTCAGATATTGTTCCGGACTTTCTTCTGTTGTAATTCCAAACAGTGTAACCGGAATAGGAGGCTGGGCTTTTGAGGGCTCAGGACTTAATGAGATTACAATTCCTGAAAGTGTTACAAAAGTCAGTTCAGGGGCTTTCAGCAACGCAACATCACTTGGTAAAATTACATTTTATAACCCGGACTGCGTTATAAACGATTCTGCTTCTACTATTTATTCAAAGGCCGTCATTTATGGATATAGCGGTTCAACAGCACAGGCTTATGCGGAAAAATATAACCGAACTTTTGTATCGCTCGGTGATTCACATGAGCATACCTATACAGAGGTTACAACGCCTGCAACCTGCACGGAAAACGGCAAAACTGTCTATACCTGTGACTGCGGATACACTTACGAAAAAACAATACCGGCAACAGGACATAAGATTGTAACAGATCCGGCAAAAGAGCCGACCTGTACCGAAAACGGTCTTACAGAGGGCAGTCACTGCTCAAAGTGTGGTGCGGTTATAAAAGAACAAACGGTCATTCCGGCAAAAGATCATGAGGATAATGACGCAGACGGAAAATGCGATGATTGCAATGAGCCTTTAAACGGCGTTGAAAACAACTGTAGCCATATTTGCCACAAAGGCGGCATCTTAGGCTTTTTCTGGAAAATCATTAACTTCTTTAATAAGCTTTTCAAAACCAATCCGGTCTGCGAATGTGGTGCCAGACATTATTAATATTCGCTGTGTTAAGATAAAATATAAAGAAACACCCGAAAGCGTTTAAATATAAAACAAATTAAGCCCCGGAGTAAAGCAACATGCGACTCCGGGGTTAAGTGATTTTAAGATATTAACTTTTTACTACTTAAGCCTTGAAATAATGGAAAACAGCTTGTTTAACAGTGTGACAATCCATCTTATTGCTC
>JBJFHW010000181.1:0-2842 GCA_051893965.1 Acutalibacteraceae bacterium | reverse complement strand
ACGTTTCTCAAAAAAATTCTCGGTGAAATCAAATGACGGCATCTCAAATCGGAAAAGCGGGCGAAGATTTTTGCTGCCGCTTTTATGAAAAGGCAGGCTATCAGATTCTTGCAAGAAACTATCACAGCCGAATGGGCGAAATTGATGTGATTGCTCAAAACGCAAGCTTTATTGTTTTTGCGGAAGTCAAAACAAGAGCCGAAAACAGCATTGCACCCGCAAAAGAAGCGGTGACAGCGTCCAAGCAAAAGAAGCTGATGCTGACCGCGCTAGATTATATCAGTAAAAACACTGTTTCCAAACAGATGCGCTTTGATGTTTTTGAAGTGATTCACCGAAACGGCAAAATAATAAAATTCAGGAACAACGAAAATTCATTTGAATTTGACGAAAGGCTGACAAACGGTTTTTCGTGGTAATTTTCGGAGGTTTTATGAATTATTTTGACCTGCACTGCGACACAGTCAGCGAAATGCTTGAAAATCCGAACGGCAATTTTGCCTGCGAAAAGAAAGTGCCTGAATTTGAAAAATATCATCAGTGCTTTGCCCTTTTTGTTTCCGATCAATATCAAGGCAGTTTTGCAAAAGAAAAGGGCGAAGCACTTTATGCTTTGTATCATGTGAAAAAGCAAGCCTTTGAAGAAAAAGGCATAACGCCTTATCTTACGCTTGAAAACTGTGAAGTGTTTGGCAGAAAACCTGAATCCGTGGAAAAATGGAAAAGCCGCGGCACAGTGATGGCGACGCTTACATGGAACGGTGAAAACAGCCTTGCACACGGAGCATACTGCAAAAGCGGCGGGCTGAAGCCTTTCGGGAAAGTAGCAGTCAAACAAATGGAAAAGTTTGGAATCATTCCCGATGTCTCACATTTAAATTTTGAAAGCTTTCGTGAGCTTTGTTCATTCACCGATTTTCCTTTTGCCGCATCGCACAGCTGTTGTTTTGCAATCTGTCCGAACAGCAGGAATGTAACAGACAGTCAGATCAAAGAAATCATTTGCCGAAAGGGACTTCTGGGTATATGCTTTTATCCTGCTTTTCTCGGAAACGGCGATGTTTTTGAAAAAATATATGAGCATCTTTTTCATGTGCTCAGTCTCGGAGGAGAAGACATCTTAGCTTTCGGAAGTGACTTTGACGGCGCAAAAATGAAAAGAAAGCTGAAAAATATCGACAAAGTACCGCTTCTTTATTTGTTTCTTGAGAAAAAAGGATTTGATAAAGCGCTTCTTGAAAAGATTTTCTTTAAAAATGCAGAAAATTTTTTCAATAGGGTTTTACAAGATTAGTTTTTTATGTTAATATATAATAGCCTATGTAGGGCGGTATAAATAAATTTATAATATGAGGAATGTTATAAAATGAAATACACACTTGATTTAAGCGGAAAAAGAGCAGTGATTACCGGTGCCGCCGGAGGAATCGGCCTTGAAACCGCAAAGGGACTTTTGGAAAACGGCTGTGATGTTTGTCTTGCGGATTTTAACGGCGAAGCAAACGAAAGAGCAAAAGAAGAACTGTCAAAGAGCTTTCCCGAAAGAAAGATTATTACCGTAACGGCCGACATGACCAAGTCGGAGGACACCGATAAAATTATTGAAGCCGTTAAGAATTCTTTCGGTGATCTTGATATTCTGATTAACAATGCCGGCACAGGCAAAAATGTCCGCTCACTGAACGAAACCAAAGAAGGCTGGGAAAAGGTTATCAATCTCAATCTCAACAGCTATTTTTATTTTTCGCAAAAGGTCGCCTCGGAATTTTTTGTGCCGAAAAAGCAGGGAAACATCATCAATATGTGTTCCCTCAGCGCCTATTTCGGTGTGCCGAACGCGGTGGCTTACAGTGCGAGTAAGGGAGCTGTTTTGCAGATGACAAAATCTCTTGCGGACGAATGGGCAAGGTTCTCAATCAGGGTAAACTGTGTCTGCCCGGGCTTTGTTGAAACGCCTCTGATTGCCGACAATCTGGAAAATGAACGCTGGATGGCCTATATGCAGATGAGAATCCCGATGAAACGCCTTGCAAAGCCGGAAGATGTTGTCGGCTCGGTTTTGTTCCTTGCCTCTGATCTTTCCGCTTATATTACCGGCTCATCAATTATCGTTGACGGCGGCTTTTCGAGCTTATAATGACATTAAGCTGATGCTATTACAGCTTATAAAAAAACGTCCTTGGAGAAGGACTATAAAAACTACTACATTTAAATAGGAATGGTAAAAATTATGTTTTATACAAGCACAAGAGACAAAAGTGTTCATGTAACTTCGGCGCAGGCGATCGCACAGGGAATTTCTTCCGACGGCGGACTTTTTGTGCCCGAAGAGATTCCGTCCGTTTCGGCTGAGTTTATTGATTCGCTTGTCGGCCTTGATTATATTTCAAGAGCAAAAAAGGTTCTGTCTCTTTATCTGACCGATTTTACGGAAGATGAAATTGATGCGTGCGTCAAAGGCGCCTATGCTCCGGGCAAATTCAGCAGCGAAAAAATCGCTCCGCTTAAAAAAATTGCCGACGGTGCCAATGTTCTTGAACTTTGGAGAGGCCCGACCTGTGCTTTCAAAGATATGGCGCTTCAGCTTCTTCCGCATCTTCTGACTGTTGCGGCAAAGAAAACCGTTTCCGATAAAACAATCGTCATTCTTGTTGCAACCTCGGGCGATACCGGAAAGGCCGCACTTGAAGGCTTCAAAGATGTTCCGAACACCAAAATTATGGTCTTTTATCCGAGCGACGGCGTAAGCCCGATGCAGAAACTTCAGATGACAACACAGGAAGGCTCGAATGTTTGCGTCTGTGCAATCAACGGCAATTTTGACGATGCGCAAAACGGAGTC
>JBJFHW010000180.1:0-13555 GCA_051893965.1 Acutalibacteraceae bacterium | reverse complement strand
CGCAAGGGTAAAACCCTTGTTTAAAATCTTTGATTTTTCATAGCGGAGCGGCGCAAATATACATTCTGAAAGATATGTATAGAAGTGCGCCCTTCGGGATTTGGATATACTGAACCCCGCACAGCAGGAGCCGTACGGGGTGTGGGATTAATCAGAATATGCCTTTGAATGCTTCGGGGATTGTCTTGGTCAAGCCGAATATTTTCTTGAAGAATGCCACGATTTTCTGCCATAAGCCTGCTTTTGCGGTCATCTGTTGAGTATCTGATGATATCTCTTTACCTTCACCATCAATTACTTTAGCAGTAAATGTCGTATCTCCGCTCGACTTGGGCGAAATCTTGCAGGTAGAGCCGTCAGATGAAACGTTCATGTCGAAATTGCCGTTATCGGCTGTCCATTCAATTCTTGCACCCTCGGGAAGTGTTCCGTCAATATCCGCATGAAGAATAATTGCATCACCGTAGTTAATGGCTGTTGTTGAGGGATTCCTGATTGAAATTTTTATTTCATTTTCTATCGGTATTTCAATCTTTTCAAAGACAGCGGTGAAAGTCAAATTATACGCAGGCATAGTTTCAGGAATTTGTTTATCCCAGCCGATGAATTCGTATCCTGCTTTTACCGGAGTGGCGGGAGTTCCAATTTTTGCTCCGTATGCAACAGCCGTTTTGACCTCTGTTCCGTCGGTAATCCAGGTAACGGTATAAGAATTTACCTGCCATTCAGCTTCAACCGTTACATCGTTTGCGGGCATTGTTTCAGGTATTTCGGAACTCCAACCCATGAATGTATATCCTGTTTTTGACGGAATAGCCAGCTCAGAAACCATTGAACCGTAAAGATAATCCGAGCTTTCCGATACGCCGTCAACAACCGTTGTAAACGAATATGTGTTTCTGTCAATATAGACTTTCAAAGCAAGCGAATTATCTGCCGCTATCTTTCCGGAAAGCGCGCTCTTTTCCGAATTAAGGCTGAATCCAGGTTCAACTGTATATTCAGCATTTGCAGTGGAATCGGTTTCGCCTGTAAAGGTTTCAACGGTTTTTTCATACTCGCCCAAGGTGTTCATCGTGTATGTCTCAACCGTATAGCGGGTATCTGTCGCGGCAATCCATACGGCTTTGAATTCTTTTCCGTTTATGTCATCCATAATGCCGACTTTGGGAGTCCAGCCGGAGAAGATATAGCCTTGCTTTTCGGGCGATTCGGGAGCAACGATTTCAGAATCATACTCTGTTGAGAATGTTTTTTCGGTTGTGTCGTCAGCCCATTTGCCTCCGTTTGCATTGAATACTGCGTCGTAATTGTTCGCTTTCCATGTTGCAGTGAATACTAAATCTTCGGAAGGCATTGTGTCGGGAACTTCAGGGGTCCAACCCGTAAACGTATAACCTTCCTTAACGGGATTATCGGGCAGAGAGATTGTTCCGTATTCATGCTCAGCGTTCGTTGTTTCAACTCCGTCTGCAATCCATGTAACATTGAATTCTCTCGGATTAACGGTAACTTCGCAAGTTGCGGTAAATCCTCCGTCTGCGGTTGAAACCGTAATTGTTGCCGTGCCCGGAGAAAGTGCGGTAACGGTTCCGTCATAATTTACCGCCGCAACGCTTGGATTGCTTGATGACCAGGCAATTTTTTTGTTTGATGCGTTTTCAGGTGATACCGTTGCAATCAGGTTAAAATTTTGTGCGTTGAGTATTTCAAATGAATTCTGATTAAGAGCAACCGATTCAACGGCGATATAGTTAACATACTTTTCTTCAACCGTGTCACCGCAAACAGTACAAATTCTGACTTGCTTTTCCGCTTCCATTTCGGTTGCTTCAACGGTTTCCCATTCTCCCGGGGTATGTTCTGCCGTTTCGGTATATTCGACCTCGCTGTAACCGCATGCGGAACATACATGCGAACGGATACCGCTTGACGAGCATGTTGCTTCACATTCAACAACCCAATCGCCAAAGGTGTGTGCTGCACAATCTTTTGCCGAAAGGACTTCTACGTCAAGAACATCTTTACAGGTTGTGCATCTTCTGACTGCAACGCCGTCATATTCATCCGAAGGATAAAGCAATATTTCTTGTTCTCCTTCAACACAATCGTGCTGTTTGACAACAGTCATCACATATTCATATCTGTTTCCTTCGCTGTCTTCAACAATAAGTGTACCGTCAACGGTGCTGAGCGGGGTTACTGAAATCGTTCCGTCGCCGGTGAAGGTGAGCACTCCGTTGTCAAATACAGCCGTTTCATTGTCACATGAAATATCAAAATCGCTGTTTGACCGTGTAAAGAAATCCGCAACTCTTGCAGAGAATGTTGCCGCTTCGTTGCGTTCAACCCAAGCCTTGAAGGTTACCTCACCGGTCGCATCCTTTGCTTTGAACTCGGCGATTTCATTTTCAACAGCGATTATCTCACGCTTGATGTCATCGTAATTGAACGGATCGTCAAGACCGGGGATAAGCTGCATATATGAAGGCATGGTTTCTTCGTATGCTTCAGCCATGATTGCTTTTCCGATATTGAGAAGATACGAGCTGACATTTGAAACGCCAAAATATTGAGGACCTGCCTTAGTGGTTGAATAGGACCAAGGAATACTTGTAGTGTTTGATTTGCTTTCCGTAAGAATAACATTTCTTAAAGCAAATTTGATTGGAATTGCGGATATAGCTGTTCTGATTGAATCAAAAATATCAAATTTACTGATATCTGTTTGATCAGCACCGGTAATCGTGTTTGTTAATGATTCGACCTGTGAAATTATAGACTTGATTTCTCCGGGTGCGGTTTTTGTTAAAAACTCAACAGGATCACTTGTTATTGCATGGAGAGTTAATGAAAGAGTAGAATTAGCAAGCTTTGAAGCACCGTCAAAAGCCTTGTTTCCCGATGATGTATATGCTCCATAAAGCTTTGATAATGACTTGTGTAGTTTTGTTGCTAATTCTATTTTATCGGAGGTTAAGCCATAGCTCGATGATGCAAATTTATCAAGAGCTTTAATACAGCCACTAACACAGTTTGATACCGCTTTGAGAGCATTTAATCCAGCCATTACTCCCTTGTATGCATTTATGAAACTTTCAACATTGTCAACAAAACCTATCATTTTTTCCAATTGATATTCCATGAGCTTTGACTCAAACAAAATATTGATTGACAGTTCAATGACAATTTTGTCACCGGGGTTGAATTCTTTAACAAACTCTCTGCCGACAAAGCCGGTGTCCATATACACCTCTTTTTCAACCGAACCGTCGGAATAATATGTTATTCTGCCTTGTTCAATACCCTTTATCGCATGGCAGACATTATATAGGGTTTTGTCTGAAACATTTGTAAGGGTAATCGTCACGGGATAATCAACGCCGTAATAGGCTGCATCGGGAAATTCAAAGTGAAGATGCATAGCGTTTCCTGCCCACACCTGAATAGCATTTTCGGTAACAAAAACCTCATCGATTTCTTCTTCAAAGGGCATTATCATTCCTTGAAGCCTTGCTTTCAGGTCATAGCTTCCCGCATCATCGCCTCTGACATACCAATGAACGGATTCGGATTCTCCTTCTGCAATGTGGTCGATTGTCTGAACGAGACTCTGCTGTTCTTCTTTCATTACAGCAAGCGAAAGCCCGTCGGGTAGTTCAAGAGTGCAGGTGAGATTTTCAAGAGTGTCCGTTTCGGAATTGTTGATAACAAGCATCTCAACATCAAACATTTCCTTGAGCCATGTTACTTCGCCGCGAATTATGAGATACATATATTCGCTGACAGGGTAGACAATGATTTCTTCCTCTTTTTCTTTAGGCTCAATAACAAAGTATCCACCGTCGCTTTTGTCCGGGCTTGTAACCCATGTTACATTGCGTCCGCCACCGGGTCCGCCACCACCGGGCCCATCTTCGCCGCCGGGTTCTCCACCGCCGCCAAGGATAATTCCGTCAGCGTTCATATAGAAAAACAAACTCGCCCAATCTATTTCGGGTACAAATTCAAGCTTAAGTTCATACTCGAACACATGGTTGTTTGAGGGATCGGAGGTATCAATTCCTGCTTCTTCGATCTCCTCAAGCGTCATTTCCTTTGAGGTAAGCTCAACTTCATATGTTTCCTTATCGCTCAAACCGATAAGCGGAATAATATTTTCACCCGGATTGACTGATATTCTCAGATTACGAGTGAGACAGTCCTCTGCATATGCAGATACAATCTGTTTGCCGACGGGAAGAATTACGCTGACTTTACCGTTAACATCAGTTGTGAAAGTGTTTTCACCGTCTTTCTCGGTGGAAATGAATATGCTTGCGCCTTCTATGGGTTCTTTTGTCTGAGCGTTAACAACGGTAAAATTAGCAAGACCGTAATTTTCATTGTTCTCAATATCAATTTGGATTCTGTCAATGGCTTTTTCTTCACGCTCCGAACAGACCTGGCAGATTCTTGCTGAAAGACCTTCGGCGAGAACGGTCGGCTCTTTTTCGACTACCCAATCGCTGAATTTATGACCGAGGGCTGCAACGCTTCTTGTTTCTTCGCAATTGCAGCGGCTGCATTTTCTGCGTTCAAGACCTTCGTTAACACAATCGGGTTCTTTTTCTCTTGCCCATTCGCTGAATTGGTGACCCAATGCGGGAACAACCGAATCAATATAGCTGTCGCCGCAGACCGAGCAGGTGTGAGTTGTGAATCCGTCGGTTAAGCATGTGACTTTGGTTACGGTGTCGGCATACTTATGACCCAAGGCGGGAATGACAGTTACATCCGCTTTTTCGCTGCACCGCAAGCAGTGGTGGGATTTACTGCCGTCAGCCGTGCAGGTTGCTTCTTTGTCAACAGTCCATTCCGCACTGAAATCATGACCGAGTGCGTCAATGCTTCTTGTCTCTTCGCAGTTACAGCGGCTGCATATTCTTTTTTCAACGCCTTGATTTACGCAGGTAGGTTCTTTTGAAACCTTCCACTCGCTGAAATCATGCCCAAGGGCGGGAATGACCGTTACATCCGCTTTTTCGCTGCAGCGTGAGCAATGATGCGATTTGCTTCCGTCAGCCGTGCAGGTTGCATATTTGTCAACAGTCCACTCGGTGCTGAAATCATGGCCGAGTGCGGCAATGCTTCTTGTCTCTTCGCAGTTACAGCGGCTGCATATTCTTTTTTCAACGCCCTGATTTACGCATGTAGGCTCTTTTGAAACCTTCCATTCGCCGAAATCGTGCCCAAGGGCGTCAACTTTTCTTGTTTCCTCAACATCGCCGTAGGTGCAGGTTCTCGTGTCTTCTCCATCCACGGTGCAGGTGGGTTCTTTTGTCCTTATCCACTCGCCGAATTGATGCCCTCTTGCAGGGACCACGGAATCAACATAACTGTCACCGCAGACCGAGCAGACGTGAGTTGTGAAGCCGTCGGTTTCGCAGGTCATTTCGGTTACCGTGTCAACATATTTATGACCTTTTGCGGGGATAACGGTAATATCCGCTTTTTCGCTGCAGCGTGAGCAATGATGCGATTTGCTTCCGTCAGCCGTGCAGGTTGCATATTTGTCAACAGTCCACTCGGTGCTGAAATCATGGCCGAGTGCGGCAATGCTTCTTGTTTCTTTGTAATTGCAGCGGGCGCATTTTCGCATTTCAATTCCTGTATTTATGCAGGTCGGATTTTTTGTAACCGTCCATTCACCGAAATTATGACCCAAGGCAGGGATGATGGTAATATCCGCTTTTTCGCTGCACCGTGAACAGTGGTGGGATTTACTGCCGTCAGCCGTGCAGGTTGCTTCTTTGTCAACAGTCCATTCGGTGCTGAAATCATGGCCGAGTGCATTAATGCTTCTTGTTTCTTCGCAATTGCATCGGCAGCACTTTCTCTTTTCGGCTCCCGTGTAAACACAGGTTGGATTTTGTATTATAGTCCATTCACCGAAATCATGACCCAAGGCGGGGGTAATGTTGATTTCTCCGATTGTATTTCCACACTCCGAGCAGACTTCATATTCCATTCCGTCTGCTGTGCAGGTTTCCGGAATATGGATTACTTTAAGAGTGTGAACGTGTGAATGCCCTTTGCATAGTTCAAATCTGATGCCGTTGTTCGAAGCATAAGTTTTAGCATAGCACGATTCTGTGTCCGAGCATATATAAGCAGGGCTTCCGTTTAAAGCTTTATTTCCAATAACCGTAACACTTGAAGGAATATGTATATTTTCAAGGCTTGTGCAACTTTGAAATGCATATTCTCCGATATTTTTTACGCTGTCAGGAATTGTTACGCTTGTGAGGCCTGTGCAGTCGCTGAAAGCATTTTTACCAATACTTGTTACACTGCCGGGAATTTTGACACCTGTCAGATTTTTGCAGCCCTTAAACGCGTTATTGCCAATGCTTGTTACGCTGTTGCCTATTATTATATTTGTCAGTCCCGTGCAGAAATCAAATGCATAATCGCTAATGCTTATTACATTGTCACCTATTGTTACACCTGTGAGTCCGGAACAGTTATAGAATGCATACTTGCCAATGTCTGTTACACTATCCGGAATTTCAACATTTACAAGACCGATACAGTTAAAGAACGCATACTTGCCAATGCTCGTGACTTTGCCGGGGATTGTGACACTAATAAGATTTGTGCAGTCATAGAACGCATAATCTCCAATTTCAGTTACACTGTCAGGAATTGTGACGCTTGTGAGGCTTGAGCAGTCTTTAAAAACATTATTGCCAATGCTTGTTACGCTGTTGCCTATTATTATGTTTGTCAGTCTGTCACATCCGCAGAACGCATTATTTCCAATGTTTGTAACGCTGTCGGGTATTTTTACGCTTATCAGTCCTGCACAGCCATAGAAAGCATAATAGCCTATATCCGTTACACTGTTAGGAATCGTTATGCTCGTAAGCCCGAGGCAGTTACAGAACGCACTTTCACTTATGTTTGTAACGCTGTCGGGAATATCATAGTAAGTTCTATCATTTCCTGTGGGATATTGGATAAGAGCAGTTTTGTTTTTGTTAAACAGAACACCTGTTTCATCACTTGAATAATAACTGTTATTGATATCTACTGTTATACCAATAATGCTTGTGCAACCTGAGAATGCACCATCGCCGATGCTTGTTACACTATTTGGGATTGTTATTCTTTTCAGCTCTTTACAGCCTTCAAACGCCCAAGAATCGATAATTGTTACGCTGTCAGGTATTTCATAATCAGCGCTTTCATTTCCGGCGGGATATTGGATGAGTTCGGTTTTATCTTTATTAAACAGAACACCTGTTTCATCACTTGAATAATAATTGTTGTTGATATCTACTGTTATACCGGTAATGCTTGTGCAACCTGAGAACGCACTATCGCCAATACTTATTACGCTATCAGGAATTGTTACACTTGTCAGCGTTTTGCAATCGGAGAAAGCATACTGATCTATTATTTTTACAGGGTAGCCATCAATTGTTGCCGGGATTTCTAAATCACCGCTTGCTGAAGAGTTACAACCGGTTATGGTTACTTCATTGTCTTTGATTTTATATGTAAGAGGTCCGAGAGTTGCCGCCTCTGAGGTGTTTGAAAAAAATTCTTTTAGGTTCGGTAATTCAATCCCGATAAACCCCGCAAGCGGAGCAACGCCGAACACTATTGTCAGTGCAAGAATAAAAGACAAGATTTTTTTTAGCACTCTTTTCAATCCAATTCCTCCAAGTGAATCATTTTATTAAAAACAGCAATGAAGCGTGCTTATTATTAATACATTCAAAAACGAACTGACCAATTGCGCTAATGAAATTGCAAAGAGTATTGTTGCTTAATTATTTTTCAAAGCCTTCCCCGAAGAGAAGGCTTTGAAGCTTGTATAAATCAGAATATGCCTTTGAATGCTTCGGGGATTGTCTTGGTCAAGCCGAAAATCTTTTTGAAGAATGCCACAATTTTCTGCCACAAGCCCGCTTTCGCGTTCATTTCCTGCGTATCGGAACTGATAATATTTCCGTCCTTGTCATAGACTGTTGCGGTGAATACCGTTTTGCCGCTTGATTTGGGAGAAATCTTGCAGGTTAAGCCGTCTTCAGATACGCTCATATCAAAGTTGCCGTTATCGGAGGTCCATTCAATTCTTGCACCCTCGGGAAGTGTTCCGTCAAATTCAGCATGGAGAATAATTGCGTCACCGTAGTTAATGGTTGTTGTTGAGGGGCTCTTGATTGAAGCCGTTATTTCATTTTCTGAAGGTGTTTCAATCTTTTCAAAGACAGCGGTGAAAGTTAAATCATATTCCGGCATTGTGGCGGGAACCGAAGGAGTCCAACCTTTGAATTCGTAGCCTTCCTTTTCAGAAACCGTGGGTGCTTTAATTGCCGAGCCAACAGTATATTTCTGAATTTGAGTTTCTCCGTCAACAATCCAAGTGACAGTATATGTCTGTTCAACGACAGTTACATTACAACTTGCGGTGAAACCTCCGTCTGATGTTGTAACTGTTATTGTTGCTTTACCAGCTTTGATGCCCTTTATGCGACCGCTTTCATCGATAGAGACAACAGAATCGTCGCTTGAAGACCATTTAACATCTTTGATAGTTGCAAAGTCAGGGGCGACATTTGCATAAAGCTGTTTTTCAGCACCTGTCTGAAGCTCGACATTATTATCGGAAATCGTTATTCCCGTAACCTTAATTTCTTCGGGCATTGAAACAACTATTTCCGTTTTTTCAACGAGGTTTGTTCCGTCAAGATTAAACGATATGGTTGAAGTACCGGGCTTTAACGGGTTAACCGAAAGTATTGCTTTTCCGGCATCATCAAGAGTTACGGTTGAAACACTCTCAACATAGAAATCATCGCTGAGAGTGACGTTAACTTTCATTCCTGCAGCAGGAACGCCGCCATCAATAGTGATCTTATTTTCATCCGAATCTGTATATTCTTTACCGTATACCAGATTAAGTGATTCCGGAACATTGAGAGTTTCAACTCTTTCCTTGGCTGTTACCGTTTGAGAATAAGGAACCTCAATTTCTTTATCTGCATAGTTTTTAACGCCGCTTATTGAAACGGTATATTCTCCTGATAAAGCGAAATCTGAGGTAAATCTGAAGGTGGTTGCATAATAAACGCTTGAATCCTTGCCGCTTTGCTCTTTGTCAACAGCGCTCCATGATCCGCTTACTGCTTTTCCTTTGCTGTCAGTTATAACGATATTGCTGCTGTTTATTGTTGAAATATCCATATACTGATTGAAAGTAACATCAATACCGTCGGTATAACCGTTGACATATTTAACTGTGGGAGCAAGTTTTGAAACTATACCAATATATACTTCAAGCTGCTCGGGAGGAACGGGAAGCCATTCTGAGAATGCTGTTTCATATCCTTCTTTTTCAACCTTAACCTGCCACAAGCCGTTTGGTACAACCCACTCAAAAATGCCGTCAGCACCTGTTGTTATTGTTGCTTCCTGACCGAATATCGGAGCATCCGCCCAAAGCTGAGCAAGTCCGTTCTGATCCTGGAAGAAAATAGTTGCAGTTGCACCTTCAACTCTGTTTGAATGAACAGCTTCATAAACGAATCCCGACGGGTCAATAATAAACGGGAATCTGAAAGAAGTGTTTGCAAGAGTGCAACCGCCAAGTTCAATGGTTACATACTCGGGAACATAAGAATGATTGCTCTCGTCAAAATATCCTGTTGCTATATATGTGTTTGTTCTGACATCATATACAGCAGGAAGCTTCATTCCGTTGCTTACAACATAAACGGTCTTTGAGCCGTCGTACGCAGAGAGCTTAATCTCATATGTGAATCTTCTGCTTGAGCTGAAGCTAATGCTTTCGGGAACAATTCCGATGGTATCCTTGGTGATTGTTCTGCTCTGACTTCCATGATAACAGGTTATGCTTTCAAATGCAGGAACCGAAGTGCTGAAAAGAACATTGACGGGCTCTGAAACAGCATCTTTATCCGTGCCTTCAAAAACCTTTGCGACAAGGGTATGAACTGAATTGTCGGCAGGATTAATCAGTTCTGCTGTTGTGCGCCAGTATCCGTTTGCACCTGAGTTAACCTCACCGATTTTAACATCACCATCATAAATTGAAACAACGGTGTTTGCGTTTGCATTGCCGTAAACGGGGATTATCGGAGAAGCGATTTCTGAGGGTGCTTTGAGTGAAACATAGGCCTTACCGTCAATTGTTTCAAATTTGATTTCATGGTCAATTGCAAATCTGTGTGCATATGAATTTGCATAGCCAACGATTGTGAGATCATCTGAACAACCGGCAAAAGCTTCTTCATCGATTGAAACAACAGAGGGAAGGATTGTTACTCTTTTTAGAAGAGTACATCCGCCAAAGGCGCTGTCATTTATTTCCTTGATGCCTGCGCCGAGTTCAATCTCGGTTACGGGAGCAAAGGCAAATGCGCCTGCTTCTGCGGTAACAACATTATCGGGAACAATAATTTTGTTAACACCTGTAAATGCAAATGCACCTGCACTGATATTGATAACGCTTGAGGGAACTTCATAAATGCCTGATGCTGTTTCTGCAACCTTAACAAGATCAGACTTATCGTAGCTGTAGAGGTCACCGTTAACTGATGAGAAGAACGGGTTTCTCTTATCAACCGTAACACCCGAATTCTTTGTGAACCATGATGCTACATGAGAAATGGTTGACTTTATTTTTTCGCCGTCAAGATTGATTCCACTTTCTTTGAGAGAATTAATATACTCATCAATTGAAGGAGCAAGCATTGTCAAAAGGCAATCGGCAGTGCCGCCAAGCGACGGATTGAGAGCAAAATTGCCGATATATTCAACGCCGGCAGGAATGTAGATTCCGGAAATGCTTGAGAGCGAGAATGCAAATTGGTCGATAGATTTAAGCTTGCTGTTTCTCGAAATGTCAATTTCACTAAGCTTGATAGAACCTGTAAATGCCATTTCCTTAATGGTTTCAACATCATCGGGAATTTCGATACCATCAAGAAGAATATTTGCCATGAATGACATTTTGCCTATGGTTTTAAGATTTTCGGGGAGATGATAGCTCTTTGCCATACATCCGATAAAATATGAATCGGGAATTTCTTCAAGCGAATCGGGGAGAATTATTTCATCTGCAAAGCAAGCAACAAATATAGGTTTCCCTTCTTCGTACTGTTCAAAAACAGTTGAATCTTTTTCAATTTCAATGCTTGAAATCATTGAAACAGTCATTGCAAAGTTATCCATTTTTTCAACGGTTGACGGGATAACAAGCTTATTGGCTTTGCAAAGAGCAAATGTTGCAGGAAGAATCTCCGTCAGCGAGTCGGGAAGAACGATTTCGTCAGGCTTGCAAAGGGCAAATGCGGCGGGAATAATGCAGTTTACTCCTTTTTCAATTTTAACGGTATCTGTCTTTCCGGCGGGGCAGGAAAGGAGAGCCTTGATGTTTTTACCGCTGTCCGGATCTATACCATTATAATATAAGACGCCGTCTTTTGCGAAAAGATGCGGGTTGCCGTCTGTTACGGTAAAGCTCTTGAAGTTATCGAGAGTTGCGGCATCCATAATATCTGTAACGATGTTTTCAACTTTGCCGATTGCGTCATCAACGCCTGCAATGCCGTTGATATAATCAAGAGCTGAGTCAATAAAGCTTGCAAGCTTTTCTTTTATTTCACTTTCATTATCGCTCTGCTGCATAAGGATATAGAAATCAATTAATGAATTGATTCCATCTTCGCCGTAGCTTTTAATCTTTGCAATAAGCGAATTAACATCAACCTTCATTGTGAATGTTGTGATCAAAACAGCCAACAAATTACTATCATAGGAATCGCTTGTTTCGTCGGCGCAGAATCCCGCGGGTATGTTGATTGATTCAAGATTTTTGCATGAAACAAAAGGTATTCCCATAGCAGTTGTTGATTCGGGGATACTGTAAGATGTTGCAGGGTTAGCCGAAGGATATGATAATAGAACTGTCATATCATCAATCTCGCCGAACAGCGCGCCGTATGAGTCGGTTGAGATAATTTTGTTAGCGGGGTCAACGGTGAATTTGCTGAGCGAGGTGCAACCCGCAAATGTGAATAACCCGATTGCTTTGACGCTTGCAGGAATAAAAATATCCTTGAAAGAAGTGCAACCCACAAAGGCGCCTTCTCCTATGTAGACAGTGTTTGCATTAATCGGAGCATTTTCAAGGCTTAAGCAGCCTGCAAACAGCAGAGAGGGGATTTCTGTTATTGAATTGGGAACATTAGCTGATTTCAGAGCTATATCGAGCATGAAAACGCCTTCGCCGAGTTCTTCAAGAGATGAAGGAAGAACGGCGTCCGTCAAGGCAAAGCAGCCGGCAAAAGCATAGTCTCCGATTGATTTTACGCCTTCGGGAATGTTGACCGTTTTAAGCTTAGAGCAGAACTGAAAAGCATTGTTTCCGATTGCTTCAAGGCTTGCGGGAAGAATGACGCTTGTCAGACCCGAGCATGAAGAAAATGCGTCTCCGAGAATTTCGGTTGTGCCATCTTTAACCGTATAAACGCCTTTAAAACTCGGCTCTGCTTTGAGAAGGACGGAACCTAAATAAAGAACACCGTTTTCCCAGTTGTCTTTGTTATCAAAAAAAGCTGTGTCCGAGATGCCGGATTCTTTAATTCCTTTGATATTTTTGCCTGCATCAATTGTTGCAAGAGAATCACAGCCGTAAAGGGCAGAACTGCCGATTGTTACATTGTCGGGCAGGTTTATTCTTTCAAGATTTGAGCAATATTTGAATGCATAATCGCCAATGGTCGAGACGCTGTTACCGATTGATATGATTTTGAGACTTGTACAATTATAAAAAGCATAATCGCCGATACTTGTTACACCGTCGCCGATTGTAATGCTTGTGAGTCCATCACAATTATAAAAAGCATAATCGCCGATACTTGTTACACTGTCGCCGATTGTAATGCTTGTGAGTCCATCACAATTATAAAAAGCATAATCGCCGATATTTGTTACACCGTCGCCAATTGTAATGCTTGTGAGTCCATCACAATTATAAAAAGCATAATCGCCAATACTTGATACACTGCTTGGAATTGAAACGCTTGAAAGCTTGATGCAATAAGAAAAAGCTGAATTGCCAATGCTTGTTACGCCGTTGCCGATTATTACGCTTGTGAGGCCGGTGCAATTATAAAATACATTATTGCCAATGCTCGTTACGCTCCCGGGAATAGTTAAGTTTGTTAAATATGAGCAGAATTCAAATGCGTTATCGGAAATTGTTTTTGTGCCGTCTTTTATTGAATATGAGCCGGATAATTCATTGTTTGCTTTGATAAGATGATTCCCAATATATAATACATTGTTTTCCCAGTTGGACGAATCATTCCATAACCTTGTGTTGTAAAATGCATAAGCACCAATGCTTGTTACACTGTCGAGAATTGTTACATTTGTGATACCGTTGCAATCATAAAAAGCACGATCGCAAATAATCGTTACGCTGTTGGGTATTATATAATCCGTTCTTTCATTTCCGACAGGATACTGAATAAGT
>JBJFHW010000179.1:0-2851 GCA_051893965.1 Acutalibacteraceae bacterium | reverse complement strand
CCTCTTCCACAAGCTACACAAACAAAAAGCTTTCAAGCGGCAAGACCTATTACTTCAAGGTCGTTGCCAACAAGAAAGTCGGCAGCACAACACTTAACTCCGCTTACTCGGCGGTAAAGAGCGTTAAAGTCAAATAGCGCATCGGGCGCGTACAAAAAGCAGGGCAACATCAAACTGCCCTGCTTTTTCCATATGATAAGAAACCGCACTTTGACTGTAATTTTCTGACATAAAAATCCAAAACAACATACGGGGCACAACTCACCGTGCCCCGTATAATTATAAGTTATAATCGCCGTTATTTTTCTTCCGCGCTTTCTTCACTCTCGTCGGAATATAAGAAGTCATAAAGCAGTTTTGTGTTCTTGTCAATATCCATTTTAAGCACCTGCCCCTCTCCGCTGATGTACGGATCGGACCATGTGCCCTCAGCGGGTATCTGATGCTGAACAATGTCATAACGCAGATATTGTGTTATTGCGCCAAAGCCCAGACCGATAAAATCGTTTCGCGGAATATCGGTTGAAATCATTGGCATAATTTCTTCAACCGCGTTAAACAGCGTTACCGGATTGGTTTTTGCAATCTGCGACATCAAAGCGGAAATGACCTTGCGCTGCCTTTCGGTACGGTGGAAATCATCATCAAGATAGCGTATGCGGCAGTACCAGAGGGCCGCGCCGCCCGTGAAATGGTTTTTGCCTGCTTTGACATTCGGCGCCTTAACAACATCACGCATATATTTCGCTTCCGCTTCCGTAACGCCGTCAATATCAAGACCGCCGATTAAGTCAATGAAAGTTTTGAACGCTTCAAAATCAACAAGAACGTAGTTGTCAATATCCACCTTGAAATTATATTCAATGGTGTCAATCACAAGCTGTGCGCCGCCGGCACTGCAAGCGGCATTGAGCTTTCTGTAATTTCCGGTTGACGGAATACAAACATAGGAATCGCGCAAAAACGAGGTCAGCTTGATTTTTTTGTTCGCCTTGTCAATGGAAAACAGCATCATTGTGTCCGAGCGCATGCCCTGAACATCGCCGCGCGCGTCGCTTCCGATGAAAAGAATGTTGCGCACCTTACTGCTTGAGGCAAGCTCTTTGCTGCTGATATATTGGTTTTCGCTTCTGATGTCCGTGTCATAATTGATTTTACCGAGAATGGAATAACCGTAAGCGAAAACGCCGAGCAAAAGCACAAGAATAATGCAGATGATACTGACCGCAATTTTTTTGCCCTTGCCGCCCTTTTTGCTTTTTTGTTTCTTCGGTCTTTTTGAAGTGCTTGAAATATCCTCACTTCTCATGGTTGATTTTGCCTTTTGATAATACTTTTGTGCGGAGGTGGCAGATTTATTAAAATTTGAAACATCGCTGTTTGCAGAATTTTGTGAACTGTTTCTGACAGGGGCACCGCTTGGCGTTCTGTTTTGTCGGTTTTGTGCCGCGCTTTCAAATGGCTCATTGTCTCTGAAAAAAGGATCCTGTCTTGAAGACGCAACTGGTTTTCCCTTGGGAACTCTGCTTTGGGAAGAGGTAGCAGCCGAAGGTCCGAATATGTCTTCATCGGGAATATTCACCTGAAAGCGAGCGGAATTCTGTTTTGAGTTGTTGTTATCCGTAAAAAAGTCATCGAATATATCGCCGCCGCCATCTATTTCGTAATGCGGCTCGGAAGTGTATGAATTATGGGAATCGTCATTGTGATTTTTTTTGCCGTTGGGATAAAATCTGTCATCCACTGATTTTCACTCCTTTTTTGTTACGCGCCGGACATGAGCGACAAAGAAAAAATTTCCCCGCCGAGCAAAGTTCGGCAAAATGTTCAGTTTTTCAATCTGACTTTAACATTTTACAATAAACACATATAATTAGCAAGCTTTTTCCGCCAAATTAATAAAACGTTAAGTATTTTTCTCCTTTGCTTTTATGTAGTGACATTGTATTGACATTGTGCCAGGATTGGCTATAATACTATTAAGGAGTGATTATGATGAATGAATTTTTATCTGTTACCGATTTGCCGAAAACTTCAACATTTCAAATGCGTATTAACCCGGAAGTTAAAGCCAAAGCAGAGGACATTTTTTCTCATTGCGGACTGACACTCACCGATGCGGTTAATATATTTATTCAGCAATCCATCAATATCGGCGGAATGCCTCTTATTGTTACGCAAAACAGCAAAAATGCACTGAAAGAACAGGCAATTGCCATTTTAATCAGTGAGCTGAAAAATGGCGAAAACAGCTTCAAAAGTGAAAGTGATTTAATAGCAATTGAAGATATTGCCAAAGAATTCGGAGTTGATTTATGAAAATCATTTTCAGCAAACAAGCTCGGGAGGATTTGAGAGAAATTAATCAATATATTTCAGATGTTTTACAAAATCCGATCGCCGCAAAAAATGTTATACAGAGAATTTTAAAATCCTGTAATCGTCTTTCACAACAACCGAATATGGGCGTAAGCTTACAGGCCAAAATCGGTCGGAAGTCCGATTACAGATGCTTGTTCTGTGAAAATTACATAGCTTTCTATCTTGTTGATGATGAGACTATCCGTATAAACCGTATTCTTGACGGACGAACTGAATATATGAAAATCATTTTTTCATAACATCTGTACTGCCTTGACTTTTTTTGAAAAATATGATAAAAATACTATGCGAGTGAGATGGGCAGTCGCGCAGATTTTCTGCGAGGAAAGTCCGAGCTTCACACAGCAGGGTAACGGCTAACGGCCGCCGAGGGTGACCTTAGGGAAAGTGCAACAGAAATAAACCGCCGTCAGAACGGTAAGGATGGAAAGGCGAGGTAAGAGCTCACCGGCGTGCAGGAGACTGCACG
>JBJFHW010000178.1:0-13748 GCA_051893965.1 Acutalibacteraceae bacterium | reverse complement strand
GAGCTTGTTTTAGCAGCGGCTTTCAGTCCGCTTGTTTTTGCCGGAACGATGGTGAAATTGAGCGTTTTTGTTCCGGAATAGCCGTTCTTTTCAACACCGGTAATTTTCACTGTGGCCTTACCGATTTTTGTGTTGTCGGAATATTTTACGGTGTAGTGCGTGCCGGCCTTGAGCGTGGTGCTGCCATTCTTGACTTTAACCGTCGGCTTCAACGCTTTTCCGGTATAAACAACAGAAGCTGTTACGGTTGAAGTACATTTTGAAATTGCCGTTGTTTTGAGTTTGGCGATTGTTTTTGTTTCAGTCGCTTTGCAGATTGAGCAGGTTCTCGTTTGCGTGCCTGCCTCTGTATAGGTCGCTTTTTTGGTTGTTTCCCATGCCGAGAAGGTGTGACCTGTTGCTGAGTTTTTATCAATAACAGTATCCTTTTCTCCGCATCCGTTATCACACAATGCCGTTTTTGTGCCGTCTTTTATACAGGTTGCATCATTATTCTTAACGTATTTTGTGAAAGAATGCTTTAATTCTTTTATTTCAAATGTTTTTTCAACAATACCTTCATATTCACCTTTTGCTATTATAATAACACTTGCCGTACCAATATGGAGATTATTGTCATACTTTACTGTATAATCAACATCTTTATTTAATGTTTTGTCCTCAAGTGTTACTTTAACATCAGGTGACAGATATTCATTGGAATAGTATTGATCACTGACAAGCACAACAATATTTGCGATAGACTTTTTTGGTTGCTTTTTATATTTTATTACAAAATTATTCTTATATCCGATTATTTCAGTTTGCTGTGCATTAATCGGTAAATACCCATCAATTTCAGGTGCAACCAGTTTCAATTCGCTTCCGGAAAGTGCCGTTCCCATTACATCTGAAGCAAGTTTATTGCCGCATTCATCTTCATATGAAACAACATATGAACACATGCTTTGAACAATCTCTATAGTATATTCTGCGGTAAATCCACTATAGTAAACATTTACAGTGTTTGTGCCAACCTTTCGCTCTGCAATTTCACAGTAAAATCCATCTTCAACCGTTTCAGATGTGCCGTCCTTATATATCACTTTTAACACTAAACCGGCAGTATCAATTTCATCCTGCATTTCAATCTTTTTGCTGACCGGTTCTGATTGAATTTCAACGGCGGCAATCTCTTTATCTCTGTTTTGCGTTGTTATGTTATCAATATTATTAAAATTAGATAATACCGCATCGCTTGAACTTTCGATAACTAAATTATCTACGCCGACAAACGCATTACCGCTGATATTTGTCACACTATCCGGTAAATTTATATAATTTAAGCCGGCGCAGTTTTCAAATGCCTGTTCATCAATTTGCTGAACATTTTCGCCCAAATATACCGTACTTAAATTCTGACAGGACTTAAACGATCCTGTTTGAACAGTCTCAACGGTATCCGGAATATATACGCCGGAGATACGGTCTTCACAATCAAAAGCTCCGTCCCCGATACTGACGACTTCATATCCGTCAATTATTTTGGGAATATCAATACAATATCCTGCCGTATCGGTAATATTTAAATCAGAATCCTCCGATTCTTCAATCAGATACATAATCGAAATTCTGCCTTCACCGCTCGGATATTCCGCTTTCAGTTTGCTGATTACGGCCTTGTTGGCTTGCACCGTATATTCCCACTGCGTTTTAGCATTCAGCAAACAAATTTTCATATATCTTTGATAGTTCAGCTTACCGCCGTATTCATCAATATGCTTTTCTAACGTTTCGGTTTCAAAATCAGATTCGGCAACATTCTTTGCAACTTCAAGGCCGGCAATCAAAGATTCAAAATATACTGAGCAAAGAAGAGAATAGTTTGCTTTCATTTCATCGGTGCTTAAATTTCCGCTTTGCTCGTAATTGTTTTTTATTGTATTACGATATTCCTGCGTTGCCTTTTTCAGCGTTGCAATATTAGCCAGAGCAAAAGCTGCTTTTTCAATATCCTGCAAGGTCGGCGAATCAATCATTGACGCAATAATTTCGCAGCCGAAATCCAGAGCAAGGCCAACCAATGAAGCATACTTACCGGTAAGCATTTTAAGAATACCTTTTTCGAGAATTTTTGAAACAAAGCCCAACCCTTCATCTGTAAGGGTATCCAGAATCAAAGCAGTTATCGCATACCCTCCGCTTTGTTGCTGTTTGTTTATTCTTTCAAGTCCCACATATAAATCCGTATCTTTGGGAATCAACTCCATCAGTTTTTCAACAATTCCCTCTTGTATCGTGCAAATTGTCAGATAGGTTGTTACAAATTCAACCACCGAAATTGCTCTTCCGGTCTCTTCTAAAAATCGATCCAGTTTATACTGATTATCACCAACAACGGTGATTACATCATAAAGCTGATTTTCAGAAAACAGCTTGCTTTTCCACACCTGAACGTATCTGAGTTTTGAGTTTTCCGAATCAAAGTTTTTAATCTTATCCTGAACAGTGTTGATCTTTTTCACCAGGCCGTGAGTCTTGGATATTTCACTGATGATATCCTCCAGCAATTCGTAATCCATATGCTCCAAATAATCAAGTGCCAGTTCTTCCTGCAGCTTTGATTCATTGGCGCTTGCATACGGCAGCATATCCCATAGTTTACCGATAATAAAGTTGGTATTCCCTTTTAAAGCTGATTTTGCAAAAGCAACAACCCTGCTTGAATGTCCGTGATGCGAAACAGCATTCACAACATCATTCTCAAGAATATCACACATGGAAGAATAAAAACCATTATTCAAAAACGAAGAATATTCGCCGAACAGGCTGTCTTCCGTTATCGCGTCGGAATCCGGTTCTCCAAAATTGCCGGAACATTTACTGAAATCATAAATATAAACGCTTTTGCCTTTTTTTAACGAAATGAAACTGCTTTTACCCACATCAAAATAAGGCCATTTCATCATCGATCCTTTTATGCAGTAATTATCGTATTCACCGTAAATCAAAGCTTTTGCGTATTTGTCAACAACACTTGAATACTTGCCGTTTTCAACATAAGTCAAACCGTTACGCGTTACGCCGACATTTTCAAGGTTCGGCTCTGAAATGATTCTTCCGTCCGAATTGATCAGGCCGGCTTTTCCGGTCTCAATATCCAAAGTGGGCATAGCCTCCGGATTTTCACTAAAGAAATCAGACGTATAAAATTTGCTCAGAGCATTGAATTCGGCAACTGTGTTACCGTCAAAATCAATTATTTTTCTCTTTTCATAACTATAATATTCATTTTTGGCTGAGCCGACATCAAGTAACAGATTTGAGCCGAACACAGTAATATCATAAAAATCTTTTTGGATTATTTTGAACTTATCATTAATATAACATTCATCACTGTTATGGTTATATTTATCCGTTGAAAAACTGCATTTCCAAAGTTTTCTGCTTCCATTGGTAATAGTTTCGGCAGAACAATCGTATCCATTAAAAATATAACCGGAAAATTCACCTGTGTTTAAATTTAAAAGTCCGAATTTTCCGCTGTCTGTTGATTCTGAAACAATCAACACACTCTCTGATGCGCTTCTGTCTACAAATGATATACAACTGTTTTGTAAAACAAAATCACCCTTTTTAAGATCATAAACACAATGACCCGTCTTTGTATAAAGAAGCAAATAATTTCCTACCACGTTCAACTTACTGATGTTTTCAGCAATTATGTTATCCTCACTGTCAACCAGGTAATAGTATTTATTTGAATCTTTCTGCTCACGTAACTCCAGATCACCGTAACGCCCACGAAAATATATATATCTTTCTGACGTTCCATCAGTAGTAATATAATTAATATTTTTACCGTCAGGAGTTACAAGATACTTTGTATAATCCAAAATTCTGATACCATAACGATCATAATGGTAACCGGTTGCAACAGATATTTTGAGCGTATTATCATAGGCTTCGCAATAACTCTTTATACCATGGAATTTTTCGCAAACACGCCAGATAGTATCATCATCACAAATAATGTCCTGTCTGTCACATTCAATTTCCTCACCGTCCACTGTATAGGCTTCTTTATAATGTCCTACAATGTAATAATGTCCTTGATACTTCACACGGTTTAAGCTGCTAACATCTTGATTGGAATTATAAATACCGAAATCATATTTATAGTCCGTTAAAACAGAAAGATTCTTAACAGAAATCGCAGCATAGTTTTTCTCGTCCATACTTACTGCACATATAACTCCATCATACGCGCCCAAAGCTTTATATAACTGTTTTGGTGATGATTTTCCGTCATTTGACAATATGGCATATGAATAATCATATGAAGAATCACCGTACTCATCTGTATACCGCTTGATAACTGTACCAAGTATGCAATTCTTGTATCCGGATATTTCGCTAAACTCCGGAGCATACAGAACAACTCCTTTATTGTCCATAATACCATACTTACCGTCTTTTTCAATTACAGTCAGTTTCTTGCAATATTCGCTCTCGCGCAATACATTGGTATCATCATAACAAATATCGTCTAATCCATATTCATAATACTCACCGTTACTTGCATTATATATATCATATTTTTCCGTATCCGGGTTATACACTTCGTATATGGCATAAGGAAAATCCTGAGAATACTTATCAATCAAAGAAAGTTTCGGGACTTCGCTTGAAGAAAAATATTTAACCAATCCGTGTATCCCTACCAGATAATAACCTTTTTTATTATACTGTGCAACAATTGCATAACCCTCACCGTATTGGTCATTACTTTTCCGATTACCCTGCAAATTTTCATAATCTATTTGATGGCTGACAAAATAGAAATCATCATTCAAAGTGATTTTTTTCGCAGAAACATCCGGATCAAGCACTCCGTATGTAGTATTTTCCACAGAAACAGGTGAAGAAGCCTGAGTTGTGGTGAGCAAGGCATTTTTAAGTTCGATTCCCGCAAATCCGCTCAGCGGCACAGCTGTCAGCGTCATGATGACCACCATAACACATGCTAAAATTCGTTTGCAAAGATGGTTTTTCTGTTTCATGATTATTCCTCCGTTTTTTTAACTCTCTTCATAAATCTATCACATTTACATATAAAAATCAATCTTTCGGAAATGTTTATGCATTTTATACTACAGGAAATCGGTTTGTTTGTTGAAGATGCTGCTTCACTGCATAAACTGCGGTGTCCGCATCCACGAGCTTTTTTTGTAAAAAAGCTCGGCAAAAAACTTGCTCCTTTTGCACTTAGTTTCCCTCGCGGCGTAATTGTTAAGATTTACTCACTCTGTCCCGCGTAAGCTTGCAAGCGGTGCTTGCCGGGCGTTGCCCGCACCCACGAGCTTTTTTGTAAAAAAGCTCGGCAAAAAACTTGCTCCTTTTGCACTCAGTTTCCCTCGCGGTGTAATTGTTAAGATTTACTCACTCTGTCCCGCGTAAGCTTGCAAGCGGTGCTTGCCGGACATTGTTCGATTGACGGCTTTGCCGTCAATCAGGAAACCCCCGGCGAGGGTTTCCTACGGATAAACAGTCCACCGGACTGTTTAACCTACCTTCCTGCGCTTTTTAAAAGCATTAGGATTTCGCCGTCTGCGGACGGCGACAGGGGCGTTGCCCCTTGACCCTACAAGCTTTTTTGAAAAAAAGCTTGGAAAAAAACTTTACTCCTATTTTCGCTTAATTTCTGCCTCGGCATTATTGTAAAGATTATCACAATCTACTCCGCGTGAGTCCCGCGGGCGGTGCCCGCCAAATTTTTTTTAAACCCGTGCAATAAAATGCCGCCTTGCTGCATTACTATTGTGAAAGGGTCAAGTAAACAAAGGCAAAAAACATTTAATAAGCCGCCATAACTTACTCTGAAAAATTTATTTATGAAAGGAACATCCAAAATGAAAAAAACATCAAGAATCCTCGCAGCCATTTTCTCCGTTATCCTGCTTTGCTCGGCATTTGCCCTGCCCACCTTTGCGGCAACCGCTCCGGCTCAGGTCAAAAGCGTTAAAATCACCGAAACCGATGACGATGAAATTGATCTGAAATGGGCAAAAGTTTCTTCCGCAACCGGCTATCAGATCTACCTCAAACGCGCAAACGGCGATTATCACAAGGTTCTTTCAACCAAGAAAACCTCTGCCGAAATTGAACACCTCATCAGCTCGCAAACCTATTACGTCAAAGTCCGCGCTTACAGAACCTCCGGCGGCAAAACAACCTACGGTGCTTTTTCCTCAGCCGTTAAAACTTCAACCGAGCCCGATGAAGTGAAAAATCTTTCAATCAAAGCTGTATCTTCCACCAAGGCAAAGCTTTCCTGGTCTGCCGTAACCGGCGCCGAGGGCTACCGCGTTTATCAGTACAACACAACCAAAAAAGCCTGGGAAAAAATCAAGGAACTGACTGCAACTTCACTGACCGTTACCGTTTCTTCCAAGGGCGGCGAAAAATTCAAGGTCAGAGCCTTTGCAAAGGTTGACGGCAAATATTATTTCGGCGACTATTCCTCCGTTGCGGTCAACGGTCTGAATGTAATCGGCTATGCCAAGGCAAAAACCATTGCTCTGGAGCGCGCCGGTGTGAAAGCTTCCGCCGTCAAGGAATATTCGGCAAAGCTTGAAAAAGAAAACGGCATCTACATTTATGAAGTTGAATTTACCGCAGGCAAATATGAATATGAAGTTGAAATCAACGCCAAAACCGGCAAGGTTATCGGTTATGAAAAAGATTACAGATAATTTTTCTCACTGACAAAAGAAAAGATTTCCCATAACAAAATAACCGCTGAATTTGTTTGTTCAGCGGTTATTTTGTTTTTCTCAGAATGTTTTTGGTAACGGTTATCATTTGCTCAATCGCCTGAAGCTCGTCACCGTTGCAGTCGGAAAGCAGGCTGCTGATTGAATCGGTCAGAATATGCTCTCTTTTAACGAGGCTCGCATAAACAAGCTCGTCTGTTGTCACTTCAAGCGCGTTGGCAATGCTCACAAGTGTCGGTAAACTCAGCTTTGTTGCGCCGCGCTCGATATGTGAAATATTGGACGGCTCAATGCCGGATTTTTCCGCAAGCACCGCCTGCGTCCAGCCTTTTTCTTTTCTGAACTGACGAATACGCGCGCCGATTGAGATATAATTGATTTCCATAAAAACCTCAGAATCATAAATTTTTGTAATGTTATTGTATATCCTAATAGGATATGATAAAATAATGTAAATATCCTAATAGGATATTTAAAACGATTTATTTATGAAGTTGAGAGGAAATAATTATGACTTTGACGTTCTTTGGTCACAGAAATACTCCGTCAAACATTCAGCCGAAGCTAAGAAAAGTTTTAGAGTATCTTATACTCTATGAAAACGCCAATGTTTTTTATATTGGAAATCAAGGAAAGTTTGATTTAATTGCAAAAAACACTTTAAAACAGTTAAAAATACAATTCCCAAGCATACATTATGAAATAATTCTTGCATATATGCCTACAACACATAAAGAATTTGATGATACGGACTATTCAAAAACTGTTTTTCCCGAAGAACTCAGCAATATACCACGCCGCTATGCAATTTTAAAACGGAACGAATACATGCTAAAAAAAGCAGAAACGGTCATTACCTATGTTACTGAACCGGTCGGCGGTGCAGCACAATTTAAAATTCGGGCAGAAAAAATGGGAAAACGAGTTATCAATCTTCCGGATATAATTGCTTAACGAAAACAAGACACCAATGTCAAATCAACATCGGTGTCTGTATTACTGTATTAATTTTACTGTGTCCGATCTTATGCGGGTGCTGTTTCGGCTTTCGCGGTCTGAAGCTGTTCTTTTTCCAACTCTTTTGCCAGTTCTTTTTCCTGTCTGGCTTCTTGCCTGACGGTTGTAACCGCCTCTTTCAGATATTCCGGAGACTTTTTGAAAGCGCCGGTAAAGGTGTCGCGGGTGTCTTTGTCAATTTCTTTCCATGACTTTCTTGCGCCCTTTATGCTTGAAACAACATTTTTTGCAAAGCCGAGCAGGCAGATCTGCCCCGTTCCGGCAATAAGCTTTCTGGCAACCTCGTCAAACGATTTGCTTTGCTCTTCGTTGACATTGAAAATAAGCTTTTTGAGACTGAGATCGGTAACCTTGCCGAGCATGGACAAATCGTTCGTTGTCTGAAGCTCGCTGCCTTTGAATTTCCATGTTGCAAGGTCATGCTGCATCGGCCCGAGAAGCCTTGTGCTTTTGATTACGGTATAATCGTCATCATGCGCAAGCAGCATTCCGACAAGGGACGAATTCGGCACGATGTGATGATATTTCGGCAAAAGCTCCTGATACGCTTCTGTCTGGAAAATGGAATAGCTGTCAAAGCCGGGGCCGTCATTGTTATAAAGCGCGGTGATTCTTGAACGCACCTTTTCACTGCATTTGAGCGCGCCGTAAAGAGCAACGTTACCGCCCTTTGAATGACCGCAGACGATGATGTCGCCGTCAAACTTTTCGGCAACCTTTTCAAGATAATCCACCGCAAGCTGATGCGACGGAATTCCTTTTTTAACCAGAATATCAAGGTCTTCTTTCCAGCCGACCAGCGTGTCGTCCGTACCTCTGAACATCACAACCTTTGTGCCGTCGGGCAGAATAAAGGTTGCCGCGGCAAACTGAACGGCAGGTTCAACGCTGAACGTTTCCGTGCAGCCGACAACTTTCATTTCCTGAAAGCGCTTATACTTTGCCATGTTCTGAAGCAAAACGCTGATATGTCTGGGAAGAACAAGGCCGACTGCGTGGTGCTTGCAACCGTTATATTCATAAAACTCTTTGCATACATCGGCAAAATCACGCGGTTCTTCGTCAAGGTCTGCCGACACGACCTTTTCAAGCGGCAAATAAAAAATTTCACACAAAGCAACATTATCGGCATCGCCGAAAGGCATATCCTGAAACGAAACGCCGCCATAGCTTTTGATGTATTCATTTATGTTTGCCATAATAAAGCTCCTTTCTGCTTCATTCATTTTACAAGATTATTATACACAATTTGTTAAAAAAGTCAACAGTTTTTCAACAAATGACGAAAAATATTTAACAGTGTTAGATTTTTTAAACACTCCGGCGGGTGGTGTTGAAAATCCGCCATTGAAACGCTGTTTCCGTAAAAATCAAAGTGCTGTTTTTGCGTTTTTCAGTAATAAAAATGCCGTATTTTACGATTGTTACAAAATTGTAATGGAATCGGCGGACGCCTTGTGATAGGATATATTATAATGAAAAGAGAAACCTGATGATTTATGAAACAGCGCGGTGTTTTTAATGTCAGGCGCACAATGTTCAATTGACGGTTTCACCGTCAATCAGGAAACCCCCGGCGAGGGTTTCCTACGGCTAAACAGTCCACCGGACTGTTTATCCTACCTTCCTGCGCTTTTTGAAGCATTGGGATTTCGCCGCTTTCTATTATAGTATTTACTTATTTTGCGGCGGAATTGTAAAGATTATCACTTTTTATCCCGCGAGAGCAAGCGGGCGGTGCCCGCCGCCAATGGGCGTTGCCCCTTGACCCCACAAGCTTTTTTGAAAAAAAGCTTGGCAAAAAACTTTTCTCCTTTTGCGCTAACTTTCCCTCGCGGCATAATTGTGAAGACTTTTGCTTTCTATCTCGCGTGAGCATGCGGGTGGTACCCGCCGACAATGGGCGTTGCCCCTTGACCCTACAAGCTTTTTTGTAAAAAAGCTTGGCAAAAAACTTTTCTCCTTTTTTCACTTAGGTTCCACCGCGGCATTATTGTAAAGATTACAACTCTCTGCCAACGTGTCAGCATGCGGGCGGTGCCCGCCGAAAGGATCGGTTGTCATTATGAACATTTTTATTCTGGAAGACGACAGCGCCATCGCAGTCGGTCTGACTTATTCGCTTGAAAACGAGGGCTACGGCATAACACACGCCAAAACCGTCGGCGAAGCAATGAACATCATCGAAAAGCAAACCTTTTCGCTTTACCTGCTTGACCTGTCCCTGCCCGACGGAAGCGGTTATGACGTCTGCAAAAAAATCAAAGCACAAGGCGATTACCCCGTCATCTTTTTAACCGCTTTTGATGATGAGGTCAACGTTGTTATGGGCTTTGAACTCGGCGCAGACGATTATATTGCAAAGCCGTTCCGGCTCAAAGAGCTGCTTGTCAGAATCAAAAGCGTTCTCAGGCGCTATTCCAAAGACAAAAACGAACCGGTTTTCAAAATTAAAGACCTGACCGTCAATACCGCCGAAGCAAAGGTCTATAAAGGCTCAAAAGAAATTATCCTGTCTGCCATGGAATACCGCCTGCTTCTGATTCTTCTGAGTAACCGCGGCAGTGTTCTTTCACGAAACAAGCTGCTTGAAAACATCTGGGACGTTGACGGCGCGTTCGTTGAGGATAACACCCTGACCGTCTATATCAAAAGGCTGCGCGATAAGCTTGAGGACGATCCGTCCAATCCGGTCTATATCAAAACCGTTCGTTCAATGGGGTATGTGATTGAAAATGAATAATAAATCTTCAAATAAGGAATATTCTGCCGTTCTTGCTGCGGCAATTGTTTTCACGCTTGTGCTTTCGGCGGTGTGTTTGTTTTTTAACAAGCTTTGCGCCGTTTTTTGCCTGATTCTCGGAATCGGCCTCGGTGCGGTTTTTGTTTTTTACACTTCAAAACGGCTGAAAGAACTCAACGAGCTCAACGCCTATCTTTCGCTTGTTTGCAGCGGAAAATATGAGCTTCGTCCGGACGAGAACACCGAGGGCGAAATTTCCATTTTAAAGAACAATCTGTTCAAGGTTGTCACGCTTCTGAAAGCAAAGAACGAAATGCTCAAAAAAGACAAGACCTATCTTGCCGATTCGCTTGCCGACATCTCGCACCAGCTGAAAACGCCGCTGACTTCCATGATGGTTATGACGGATCTTCTCAAAAACGAAAAAGACGAACAAAAGCGCGCCGAATTCATTTCCATCACCGAAACACAGCTTGAAAAAATGACCTGGCTCATCACAAACCTGCTGAAGCTTTCCAAGCTTGACGCAGACACGGTGAAATTTTTCAAAGAACCTTTCAGCGCAAAATCCGCACTTGAAGAAAGCCTCAAACCGTTTCTTGTCAGTCTGGACCTGAAAGGCATTGAAGCCGAATTTGAAATGGACGATTTTCAGATTAACGGCGACAAAAAGTGGACGGTGGAAGCGTTTTCAAACATCATCAAAAACTGCATAGAGCACATGGACAAAAACGGAAAGCTGAAAATCCGAAGCACGCGAACAAGCGTTTATGACAGCGTCATCATCATCGACAACGGCTGCGGCATATCCCCACAGGACATCGACCACATTTTTGAACGCTTTTATCACGGCAAAAACGCTTCACAAGACAGCGTCGGAATCGGGCTTGCGCTGTCCAAAGCGATTTTTGATAAGGAAAACGCAAAAATCAGCGTAAAAAGCCAAGAGGGAAAAGGCAGTGAATTTGAGATTAGATTTTATAAGGCAATTATATGAATGAATTCGGAACTTATTCTAATGCGGAATGCGGAACTTGAATTAATTCGGAATGCGGAATTCGGAATTCCGCATTAAATTAAGTTTTCCACTCCTGTCAGATCAAAGGCGGGAATGAAATTTTCATCTGCGCTGTCTGTCAGCTGAATAAAGGCATTTTCAAAGCCGAGTTCGTTTGCAAAATTCACAACCTTTTCATATTCGCGCGCGGTTATTTTTCTTTGAAGCTCAGGGAATTTTTCAATTTTTCCGCAGGGCGTATATTGCGCCATCAGGCTGATGTATGTTCTTTGAGAAAGGTTCTCTTTTATCCACTGCAAAATTTCAAGCGATTGATTGGTATTCTTCGGCAAAATCAGGTGTCTGATAATCATGCCTTTTTGCATCATGCCGTTTTCGTCAAAAACATCTTCCGGCTGCTGGCGCTTCATTTCAAGCACCGCTTTGGAAGCTTCTTCAAAATAGTTTTCGGCGGCTGAATATTTTTTTGAACGTTCGGGGCTGATATATTTGATGTCGGGCAGATAAATATCAATAAGCCCCTCCAGCCGCTTTAAGGTTTCGGCGCTGTCATAGCCGCTGCTGTTGTAAATGACGGGCACGGACGGCTTGTGCTTTTCAAGCACCCTTGCAAGGCGCAGCGTATAATGGGTGGGATTGACAAGATTGATGTTGTGCGCGCCCTGTTCAATCAGCTCATCAAAAATTTCGCAAAGGCGTTTGTCGCTGATTTCTTCACCGAAGCAATTGTGGCTGATTTCAAAATTCTGGCAATAGGCACAGCGAAGATTGCAGCCGGAAAAAAAGATGGCTCCCGAACCGTTTTTGCCGCTGATGCACGGCTCCTCCCACATATGCTTTGCCGCTCTTGCAAGCACAAAATTTTCGCCCACGCCGCAAAAGCCGGTTTTTTCTTTTCTGTCAGCGCTGCATTTGCGCGGGCACATTTTACATGCTGTTTCTGTTTGCATTGTTTTGCTTTCTTTCGTTATAAATTGATAGATATTCTATCACAAAAAATTGACTTTTTCCACCGCTTGCTATATACTTTTTTTGTTAAGCAAGTATATCAAAACATGATATATTCCAACGAAAGGAACGGTCATCACTATGATTTTAGCAATAGATATGGGAAACACGAACATCACGCTCGGCTGTTATGACGGCGAAAAGCTGGTGTTTGTTTCAAGAATGTATACCGAAAGGCACAGAACAAGCGATGAATTTGCAACGCAGATGCTTGAAATTTTCAAGCTTTACGGCGTTTCGCCCGAAAGTTTTGAGGGTGCCATTTTAAGTTCGGTTGTGCCGGAGCTGACAGATGTGCTTTCAAGAGCGGTCAAAACAACCATCAAAAGAGAGCCGATTCTTGTTGGCAAGGAAAACAACGGCAATCTTCGCGTTGAGGTTCTGCCGATTGAATATCTCGGAGCCGACCTCATTTGCGGCTGTGTGGGTGCAATCAAAAAATATCCGCTTCCGTGCCTTGTGATTGACATGGGAACGGCAACAAAAATTCTTGCAATTGATGAGAACGGTTATTTTCTCGGCTGCACAATTTCGCCGGGCGTGAAGATTTCTCTTGATGCGCTTGCAAACGAGGCGGCGCTTTTGCCGTCGATCAGCTTCACGAAGCCGCAGCATGTTGTTGGAACAAACACAACCGAGTGTATGCAGTCGGGAACGGTTTACGGAACGGCGGCCATGCTTGACGGACTGACAAAGCGAATGGCAGCGGAGCTTGGTTTTGAAAATCCGACGGTTGTTGCAACCGGCGGACACAGCAAGGGGATTATCAAATGCTGTGAAACAAAGATTATATATGATGAAAACCTTCTTCTTGACGGACTGAAAACCATCTACGATGCAAGCACCGCTTGCATGCTCACGCGGCGGGTAATACCCGCTGATGTTACGCGGGACAGAGAGCAATAATCTTTACGCTTTCTCCGCGACGGAAATTGAGTGTTTGAAATAAATAATTTTACTCCTATAGAAAAAGCTCTATAGGAGCAAGTTTTTTGCCAAGCTTTTTTCAAAAAAGCTTGTGGGTGCGGGCAACGCCCGGCGGACAATGTCCGCAGATATTACGCGAGACAGAAAGCAATAAAATTTTACAATTTCGCCACGGCGGAAACCAAGTGAAAAAAGGAGTAAAGTTTTTTGCCAAGCTTTTTTACAAAAAAAGCTTGTGGGGTCAAGGGGCGAAGCGCCCTTGGCGCCGTCCGCAGACGGC
>JBJFHW010000177.1:0-13873 GCA_051893965.1 Acutalibacteraceae bacterium | reverse complement strand
TACTTTGACTTTATTTTTTTCAAAAAATGGGTCACATCTATTTACAACGCAGAAATGAGTAAGCATATATTCAGCAAAAAAAGTTGAAATATCTTTGATAAAATGATATACTAAATTAATATTCAATTTCAGGGCAAAACGGAAGGACTGGTTAAATGGGCAGGAAAAAATGGAATGTTTCCAAAATTGACAAGGAGCTTGCCTCAAAGCTTTCTTCACAATTTGATATTGACCCGTTTGCGGCTCTTTTGCTCGTTGCGAGGGGTATCACTTCACAAGAAAAAATTGAAGATTTCTTCTCAGATGAGTGTCATTTCTGCGATCCTTTTGAAATTGTTGATATGGATAAAGCGGCCGAAAGAATTGAACAGGCTGTTGAAAGCGGTGAACGCATTGCAGTCTACGGCGACTATGATGCAGACGGTGTCACATCAACCGCAATTTTGTTTTTGTTCCTTGAAATGATCGGTGCTAATGTCACTTATTATATACCCGACAGAAATACGGAAGGCTACGGTCTTAATAAAAATGCCATTAAAAAATTATATGAAACCGGAGTAAAGCTGGTTGTCACAGTTGATAACGGAATTTCGGCCTTTGAAGAAGCCGAATATATTTATCAGCTCGGCATGGAACTTGTCATAACGGATCACCATAAAGTTTCGGATAAGATTCCAAAAGCATATGCCGTCGTTGACGCGCACCGTCCGGACTGCACTTGTTCCTATAAAGCGTGGTCGGGTGTCGGAATCGCTTTTAAACTGATCTGCGCTTTATCCGGTGGAGAATATGAAGATATACTTGAATCTTATTCAGATATTATCACAATCGGAACCATCGGCGATGTTGTTTCACTCACAGGCGAAAACCGCGCCATTGTGAAAACGGGACTGAAAAAACTAAACAGCTATGCCGCCTGTGGAATTGAAGCACTGAAAGCTGAAGCAGGAGCGGCGGAAAAGAAACTCACAGCCGGTTCAACAGCTTTCACAATCGTGCCGAGAATTAATGCTGTCGGAAGAATGAAAAAGGCGGTTGACGCGTTCAGGCTTCTTATCAGTGACAGCTGCGATGAAGCTGCCATGCTTGCAAAAGAGATTGAAGAAGCCAATGTGCAAAGGCAGCAGGTTGAACAGGCTATCATGGGTGAGGTAAAAAAACAGCTTGAAGAAAATCCGCAGATGATTTTTGACCGTGTTCTTGTTTTTGACGGTCTCAACTGGCACGGCGGTGTGATCGGAATTGTTGCGGCAAGACTTGTTGAAATGTACGGAAAGCCCTGCATTTTGATTACAAGCGATGGAAAGCAAGCAAGAGGCTCCGGAAGAAGCATTGAGGGCTTTTCGCTTTATGATGCAATTAACAGCTGCTCGTCTCTCCTGACGCATTTCGGCGGGCATACTCTTGCGGCAGGCTTCGGTCTTGAAAGTGAAAATATTGAAAAATTCAGAAAAGCTGTTAACGATTATGCAAAAACGGTTGATATGCCGTTTCAGACCGTCGAAATTGACTGTAAGCTACGTCCCGAATTTATCAGTGCCGATATACTTCCGGTCATCGAAAGTCTTGAGCCTTTCGGTGCAGGCAATGAACAGCCGATTTTCGGACTTTATAACATGAAGCTTCTTTCTGTTCAGCCAATCGGCGGCGGAAAGCATCTGCGTCTTGCACTCGGCCGCGGTGATACCAATATTACGGCGCTGAAGTTTTCTCAAACAGCGCAGGATTTTCCGTATCTACCCGGCGACAACCTGGATCTTGCCGTGCGACTGGAAAGAAACGAGTATAAAGGTCAGGTCAGGGCAAGTATATACATAAAGGATATAAGAATGAGCGATACGGACGATGATCAATATCTTTACTCTGTTCGCCTTTATGAAAAAATTATGCGCGGCGACAGATTGCTTCAAAGTGAAGCTGCTGCGGCTTTACCCGACAGAAAATTTGTTGCCGGCGTTTTCCGATTTATCAGAGACAGCGGCGGCTGGAATTTTGACACGGACATTCTTTGCTACCGTCTGGGTGATGACGGAAGCAACGCATGCAAGGTTCTTATCAGTATAGATGTGCTTTGTGAACTTGGAATTTTTGAAAAAAAAGACGGAAAAATCAGTCTGCTTAACACAGCTGTCAAGGTAAATCTTGATGATTCAAAGCTGCTGATGCACCTGAAAGGTTTGGCAAACCGAAAATAAAGCATTTCAATTTTTGCCAGAGGGAAGCGAGATAATTTTGGAAGAACAATTTGATGACGGCTTTAAAAAGCTTCTTGAAACAATAAAAGCAAATAATTTTTCAGATCATGACACAAAAAAAATAACACAGGCTTATGAACTTGCAGCCGATGCCCACAAAACGCAAAAAAGGCGCTCGGGTGAACCATATATTATTCACCCTGTTGCTGTTGCGCAAATTCTTGCGGATATGTGCATGGACTGTGATTCCATTTGTGCTGCACTTTTGCATGATGTTGTTGAAGATACGGAATATACAGCCGACGACATAAAAAACAAATTCGGCGAAACCATTGAGCAGCTTGTTGACGGGGTTACAAAGCTCGGTCAGATTTCCGTCAATACAAGTGCAGAAGAACAGCAGAATGAGAATATAAGAAAGATGTTTCTTGCCATGTCAAAGGACATCAGAGTCATTATCATTAAGCTTGCAGACAGAGTGCACAATATGCGTACTCTGCGTTTCATGCCCGAAGAAAAGCGCAGATTCAAAGCAAGGGAAACGCTTGAAATTTATGCGCCGATTGCTCACCGTCTCGGTATCCGCTCATTCAAGGAAGAACTTGAAGATCTTGCAATCAGTTATCTTGATCCGGTTGCATATAAAGAAATTGAACATACTCTTGAAACGCAGGTTGAATCTCGTCAGGCCTTTCTTGAAAGCATAAAAGATCAAATTGCAAAACGCGTTACACAAGATGTTCCGAATGCGCATATTTCCGGAAGAATTAAATCTGTTCACGGAATTTACAGAAAAACCTATATGCAGGGCAGAACGATTGATGAAATATATGATATTTATGCTGTCAGAATCATTGTTGATTCCATTTATGAATGTTATTACTGCCTCGGAATCATTCATGATATGTATAATCCGCTTCCGGGAAGATTCAAAGATTATATTTCCACACCGAAACCGAATATGTATCAGTCGCTCCACACAACCGTAATCGGCAAAGAGGGAATAGCCTTTGAAGTTCAGATCAGAACATGGGAAATGCATCAGACTGCTGAATACGGTATTGCGGCGCACTGGAAATATAAGCTCGGAATCGGCGGCAAGGTAAAATTTGAAGAGCGCCTTGCCTGGATCAGACAGCTTCTTGAAAATCAGAAAGAAAGCGACGATGTTGAAGAAATCGTCAATGCGATAAAAACCGATTTTGCATCTGAAGAGGTTTTCGCGTTTACGCCGAAAGGCGATGTCATCAGTCTGCCTGTCGGCTCAACAATAGTTGATTTTGCTTATGCAATACACTCTGCGGTTGGTTCCAAAATGATCGGCGCAAAGGTTAACGGAAGAATTACAACCATTGACCATCAGATCAACAACGGCGAGATCATTGAGATCCTGACCACTTCGCAGCCGAAAGGTCCGAGCCGTGACTGGCTGAAAATTGCCAAAACCAGCAGCGCAAGAAGCAAAATCCGAAGCTGGTTTAAAAAAGAGCGCAGAGAAGAAAATATTGCCGAGGGTAAGGCTGAAGTTGAACGCGAATTCAAAAAGAACAACATTGTTTTACCTGATAAGCAAATGCACGAATTTTTACTGAAAATAGCCGAAAGACAACGTTTATCCACTGTTGATGATCTGTTTGCGGCAATCGGCTACGGCGGAATATCTTTGACAAAGCTGCTTCCGAGAATAAAAGATCAATACACGGCTTTGATAAAAGAAAATCAGCCTGACATTGAAACAACAGCAATTGTCCAACCAAAAAAGAAAATTTCAAAAACCCCTGAGGGAATTGTTGTTGAGGGAATTGATAATTGCCTTATCAAGTTTTCACGCTGCTGCACACCGCTTCCGGGCGATGAAATTGTCGGCTTTATCACAAGAGGACACGGCGTTTCCATTCATACAAGAAATTGTCCGAATGTACCGAAAGATTTAAAAAACTGTGCAGAACCTGAACGCTGGATCAATGCCTGGTGGGACGCAAAACCTGACAGTTCCTATCGTGTGTCAATTACCATTCACTGCCTTGACAGGGTTGGTATGCTTGCAGATGTTACCGGTTCTTTGGCAAATATGCATGTTATGATCCATTCAATTTTCACAAAAGACAGCAAAAACGGACGTTTTGAAATTTCCATTTCAATAACCGTTAACAACAAAGAACATTTGTCGGCAATTACCGAAAAGATTAAAAAAATCAAAGGCGTTCTTTCGATCGAAAGAACAACCATGTAAATGTTATTACAAAATATGAAAGGAAACGCCGGTTAAACAACGAACCGCGCCGGAATTTTAAATGAAAGCAGTTATTCAAAGAGTGACAAGAGCAAAAGTAACCGTTGACGGAAAAGTCACAGGTGAGATAGGCAAGGGCTTTCTTGTTCTTCTCGGAGTGATGGACGGTGACACCGAAGCACAAATGAAGCTTCTTGCAAAAAAAGTTGCTGAAATTCGTATTTTTACCGATGAAAACGATAAAATGAATTTGTCTTTATCACAAGTGGGTGGTAGTGTGCTGGTTGTGTCTCAGTTTACGCTTTGTGCGGACGTCTCTCACGGCAGACGACCGTCATTTACGCCGTCTGCAAAGCCCGATGTTGCAAATGACTTATATGAAAAATTTAATGCCGAGCTTAAAAATCTGGGTATCGAAAACGTTCAGACAGGCATTTTCGGCGCAGATATGGCTGTTGAGCTTGTTAATGACGGGCCTGTGACAATATTGATGAACACAGACGAATGGGAAAAGAAATAAGGTGAAATTATGTCTATTGAAATTTACAGCGTTGCTTTGACCTGCATGGAGTCTAATTGCTATCTTTTGCTTGACAGCGTAAGTAAAAAGGCCTTGGTTATTGATCCGGGCGACTATTGCGCAAAGCTTGAAAATATGCTCAATGAACACGGCGTGGAAAGCCTTGAATATATTCTTCTGACGCACGGTCATTTTGACCACATTATGGGTGCGCAAAAGCTGAAAGAAAATTACGGCGGAAAAATTGTAATCGGAAAAGAAGATGAAATCTGCTTTACCGATAAGACGTATTCTTTAATTGAAAATGTTTCTCAAGATGCAATTCTTCCAAAAAAAGCGGATATTACCGTTAACAACAGCGATACGCTTGATTTTGCAGGAAGAAAAATTGAAATCATACACACGCCGGGGCACACAAAGGGCGGCGTTTGCTATAAGATTGACAAAATGCTCTTTACGGGTGACACGCTTTTTGACTGTTCAATCGGCAGAACGGATTTTCCGGGCGGTGATTACAAAGAACTGATTGCTTCTGTCGGCAAACTTACTTCACTTGAGGGCAATTATGCCGTGTATCCCGGTCACGGCAGTGAAACAAGTCTTGAAAGTCAGCGCTGGAACAATCCGTATATAAGACTGCTGATATAAAAATATGAATGTCTGAAAACGAGGAATTATTCGGCATGAATCATGTAATCATTAATCATAACTTTCAATATGAAACCGGAAATCTTCTCAGAGTGTTTTATCCTGATGAAAAAATCAGTGTAACAGATGAACGAAACGGCGAAGAAAGATATGTAATAACAAAACTTTCAAAAACAGCCGTAGGAGCATCTGCACTTGTTACGGTCGCTCTTTCAGGTTTTGAAGAAGCAAGAGAAGAATTTTTGCTTTCTCAAATGAGACAGGACGATACCGAAGAAAGCTATTATGAAAGAAAGCTGGCTGTTTTACTTTTTAAACTTTTGTGTAAAGACACCGGCTATACACCGCCATGGGGAATTCTGACCGGAGTCAGACCGGCAAAGCTTATGACCAATTTGACACAAAGGCTCGGCGAAAAAGATGCTTGTGATTATTTTATAAACGAGCTTCATGTGAGCGAAGAAAAAACGAAGCTTGCGCTGACCGTTGCAAAAGCAGAAGAACCGATTATAAACAAATCAAAACCCAAATCTTTCAGCCTTTATGTTTCCGTGCCTTTTTGTCCGACAAGATGCAGCTATTGTTCGTTTGTTTCTCATTCCAATGAAAAGGCAAAAAAGCTTATGCCGAAATATACCGAACTTCTTTGCCTGGAAATTGAAGAAACAGGAAAAATTGCAAGAAAACTCGGACTTGAACTTGAAAGCGTATATATCGGCGGAGGTACACCGACCGCTCTTGACGTGAAAAGCCTGAAAATGGTCACAGATGCACTGCGAATGAATTTCAATATAACAGATGACTGTGAATATACAATTGAATCGGGCAGACCGGACAGCATAACACGGGAAAAGCTTGAAGTAATCAAAAACAGTTCGGCAAAACGCATCAGTATCAATCCGCAAACCTTTAACGACAGTGTTCTTGAAGAAATCGGAAGAAAGCACACATCCGCTCAGACAACCGAAGCTATGCTTCTTGCAAGAGAGTGCGGCTTTGATAACATCAACATGGACATCATAGCGGGACTTCCGACCGATACCGTTGAAAGTTTTGATAATACGCTGAATAAAGTTCTTTCGTTTGCTCCGGAAAACATAACCGTTCATACCCTGGCACTGAAACGGGCTTCAACACTTGTTACCGATGATAAAAGACGCGGTGACGCCAATCAGGCGCAGAAAATGCTTTCTATTGCGGCAAACAAGCTTTTTGAAAACGGTTACTGTCCGTATTATATGTATCGTCAGAGCAAATGCCTCGGCAATCTTGAAAATGTCGGCTGGGCAAAAAAAGGCTATGAATGTAGATACAATGTCTATATGATGGAGGAAACGCATACAGTTTTAGCAGTCGGCGCCGGAGCCGTAACGAAGCTCAGAAATCCTGACAGCAATGAAATTGAACGAATTTTTAACTATAAATATCCGTATGAATATATAGACGGTTTTGATGAAATCATAAAACGTAAAGACAGAATTGCTGAGTTTTATAAAGAACATGAAATTTATTAAACTCTTTTTCTTCGGCGTAGTTTTACGCCGAAAAGTTTTTAGGAGTGAACGCAATGATTTCAGTAAATGAAATTAATAATGAAGTTAGACATAATACCGAAGATTTTATACTAAAATGCGAATATAATTTTCATAAGCAGGTATCAGATGTAGCCGAAGATATTTGTAAAAAAAGCGGACGTCAGATTGTTATGCTTGCCGGCCCGAGTTCATCGGGTAAAACAACAACGGCTTCTCTTATTATGAAACAGGCGGAAAAACATTCACGCAGCGCAATTGTGATTTCTCTTGACGATTTTTATCTTGATCAGACAAATATGCTTTATTTTGAAGACGGAACGCCCGATTTCGAAACCATTGAAGCACTTGATACGGATTATATTTCAGATTGCCTTTTGTCGCTTTCAAAAGACGGTAAATGTATGCTTCCGAAATTCAGCTTTCTTTCAAGAAAACGTGAAGAAAATCTGATCCCTGTTGAGGCCGGAAAAGATGATATTATAATTGTTGAAGGACTTCATGCAATCAATCCGAAAATCACGGATTTACTGCACGGTACTTCGCTGGCAAAGCTTTATGTAAGCGTTTCAACAAGAATCATGAACGGCTGCGAAACATGGCTGAGTAAAAGGGATATTCGTTTTATTCGCCGGGTTATCCGAGATTATCATTTCAGAAACGCCGATGTTGAATATACATTTTATTTATGGAACGGTGTTCGCAAGGGCGAGGATAGATATTTGTTTCCGTACAGTAACCTTGCCGATGTGAAAATTGATTCAATTCACCCATATGAATTGTGTTTATTCAAAAATGAAGCGCTCAGACTACTTGACCTGATAGCGCAAGATAGTATATACTATAACTCTGCAAAGTCTCTTGCCGAAAGACTGCGTGTCTTTGAAAGCGTTGACCGAAACGACGTTATGGCTGATTCTCTTTTACATGAATTCATCGGCTGAAACTGCCGCCTTACTATATGAAATACAAGGAGATGTTATTTTGGCTGAAAGAAAAAAGCAGAACCTGCTCACCGGAGCCGGGGTTCTTGCAATTGCAACTGTTCTTGTTAAAATAATCGGAGCGCTTTATAAAATACCGCTTACAAATCTTATAACTGTTGAGGGTTATGCTTATTTCACGGGAGCTTATGCGATCTATAATCCTCTTTATGCAATTTCGATGGCAGGTCTTCCCGTTGCTGTTTCAAAGCTTGTTTCCCAAAATGTTGAACTTGGAAGAATAAAAGATGCGCAAAGAATTTTTTCTGTTTCAAGGCGTCTGTTTTTAATGGTCGGATTAATCGGTACGGTAATTCTTCTTGCAGTTGCCGTTCCGTATTCAAGATTTGTCGGTTCCCCGATGAACTATGTCAGCATGCTTGTTATTGCTCCGTGCATTATGTTCTGCTGTCAGATGTCCTCTTTCAGAGGGTATTATGAAGGACTTAACAACATGACGCCGACCGGTGTTTCGCAGGTCATTGAAGCGGTTATTAAGCTTGTTGTCGGTCTTGCTGCAACCTATTACTTCTTTAACCGCTGGCTTAACAATTACCACGCAAATTCTGTTGATGGAGTTGCAACTGTTTTCGGTGTAGAAGTACATAGCGAAGCAGAAGCACTCAGTGCAATGTATCCATATGTTGCGGCTGTTGCAATTTTCGGGGTTACTCTCGGCTCAATGGTCGGACTTTTATATTTGTTTATCAGATATAAACGTTTGGGCTTCGGATTCACCAGAGAAGAAATTGTGAATTCACCGCCTGCACAGAGTGATAAATCTATCAGAAAAGATATTATCCGCATTGCTGCTCCTGTTGCACTCAGTTCTGTTATTCTCAACATCAGCAATATGATTGACGATACCACAATCAGAACAAGACTTGCACATGCCATTGAAGTCGGCGGCGACACCATCAAACAGATGTACGCTTCTTCCTTTGAAGCTGCTCAGACACTTGACAGCGGCATTGCAAACTATCTTTACGGAACGCACGGATCCGTAATCAACATCAAAAACCTGATTCCCACAATCACCTTAACGCTCGGTATCAGTGCCATTCCGGTTTTGTCAAAAGCATGGACGAGAAAAGATCAGCCGGCAATAAAATCCACAATTGAGTCTGTTCTTCGCGTAACCATGATGATTGCGCTTCCGGCAGGCTTTGGTATGGCGGCGCTTGCAAAACCGATTCTGAAGCTTCTTTATGCAAGTCAGCAGGATATGATACCTGTTGCCGAGCCGATGCTGATTATATACGGAATATTCCTTTTCCTGTTCTCTGTTACTTCGCCTGTTACCAATATGCTTCAGGCAATCGGAAGAACAGACATACCGGTCAAAACTATCGCTATCGGATCGGCTGTTAAGATTATGCTCAATTATATTCTGATCGGTAATCCGAATATAAATATCCACGGCGCACCTGTCAGCACAACAATTTGTTATGCTTTGATGATAACCATTAATTTAATTTCGATTATCAGGATTACCGGTGCAAGGATTAATTTTGTTTCTGTTTTTGTCAAGCCTTTCATAGCCGCCGCTGCCTGCGGTCTTTCCGCATATTTCAGCTATTTTATCATTTCAGGAAAACTCGGAGTCGGCAACACAATTGCAACCATCATTTCCATTTGTGTCGGTGCATTTTTCTATGCAGCTGTGCTTCTTATGATTAAAGGCCTTGCAAAAACTGACCTTGAAATGATACCAAAAGGCGAAAAAATTGCAAAAGTCCTTGAAAAATTCAAGCTGTTAGGTTAAAATGTTAATGTTGAGGTAAAAGTAATGGTGGATTTTGAATTTAAAGACAAATATACCTTTGATGACCTTGTTAAAATTATGGCAATTCTGCGTGCTCCGGGCGGTTGCCCGTGGGATGCAGAGCAAACACATCAAAGCATAAAAAAATCATTTATTGAAGAAACATATGAAGCCATTGAAGCAATCAACAAGAACGATAAGGTTCTTCTTTGCGAAGAACTCGGCGATGTTCTTTTGCAAGTTGTTTTTCATGCACAGATAGAAAAGGAAATCGGCTCTTTTGATATTTCTGATGTTGCAGACGGAATTTGTAAAAAGCTGATTGAACGCCATCCGCATGTTTTTTCTGATGTTGAAGCTGACACAACCGAAAAAGTTCTTGATAATTGGGACATAATCAAACGCAAAAGCAAAGGTCAGAAAACACAGGGAAGTGCAATGGAAAAAATTCCGAAAGAGCTTCCGGCTTTAATGCGTGCACAAAAAATTCAGGAAAAAGCGAAAAAAGCCGGTTTTGACTGGAACAGCATTGACGGCGCATATGAAGCGCTCGGCAGTGAAATTGAAGAACTGAAAGAAGCACAAAGCGAAAGTAAAGAAAGAATAAAAGATGAACTCGGAGATGTGCTGTTTTCTGTTGTTAATGTTGCAAGATTTCTTGATACCGATGCGGAAGAAGCGCTGACATCTTCGAATGATAAATTCATTTCCCGCTATCTTAAAGTGGAAGAACTTGCAAAGCAAAGAAACATCGATATGAAAAACGCATCTCTTTCAAAACTCGATGAACTTTGGCAGGAAGCTAAAAAAACAGAGAACTAATGAAACAAATCCAACATAGAGTGATTTATATCACTCTTGTGGAAATATATTTACGGAGGACACTCAAATGAATAAAACCGAATTGGTTGCTGCAGTTGCAGAAAAGGCAGGTCTTTCAAAGAAAGATGCAGAAAAGGCAGTTTCAGCTGTTTTTGAAGCAATTGAAGGCGCACTTGTTGCAGGCGACAAGGTTCAGCTTATTGGGTTCGGCACTTTCGATGTTAAGGAAAGAGCTGCAAGAGAAGGCCGCAATCCCAGCACAGGTGAGACAATCTCAATAGCTGCATCAAAAGTACCGTCTTTCAAGGCAGGTGCAGGTCTTAAAAAGGCTGTTAACTGAGCTGTTAAATTTTAAGACGAATTTATGGGGCTGTTTTCGGACAACCCCTTTATTCTTTTAAAAAATTCCGAACCTTTTCAGGTTTGTGCAAGATGATATAACATTTGTATGATAAACAAAGGAGAAATTAATATGCGCCTTGATAAATATTTGAAAGTTTCAAGACTTATCAAAAGAAGAACCATTGCAAATGAAGTCTGCGATGCAAAACATGTAACCGTTAACGGAAAGATTGCCAGAGCTTCATATGATGTTAAAGCCGGTGATGTGATTGAAATTCAAATGGGTGAGCGTCTTATTAAAGCAAAGGTACTTCTTGTTTCGGAGCACGCAAACAAGGAAGATGCACCGCTGATGTATGAAATTATCCAATAAAAATTCAGCCTCCCGCTTGTTCTATGCCGAACGAAAAGAGCATAGAATTTTTTGGGAGGTTGTTACTATATGACTGATGAAACCGGCAGAATCATTATGCCGCACAATCTTGTGCTTGAGGACAGAAAAAAACTGACTTTAAGCGGCGTCACGGATGTTGACAGTTTTGATGAAACAACTATCATCGCATATACGGATTACGGTGAGCTGACAATAAGCGGAACTTCGCTTCACATATGCAGGCTGAACATTGAAGAAGGGGAACTGAGCGTTGAGGGAAATATTGTTTCAATGACGTATATTGACCATCAGCCGAAAAACCAAAGCTTTTTCGGAAAGATATTCAGATGACATACGGGCTTTCAACTTCTGTTCAGCTCAGTAATTTTCTTTTTGCGGCCGGGTTCGGCTTTCTTGACGGAATTTTATATTTTATTATTGTTTTGTTTCGCAAAATTATAAGCCGTAAAAAAAAGGCTGTTATTGTTCAGGACATAATTTTCGGAATCGTTACAAGCGTGTTGTGTTTTGTCTTTATGCAGGTATATTGCAACGGTCAGGTAAGAATAGATTTGATTATTGCATCTGCGCTTGGTTTTTTTCTTTTGGTTTATACAGCCGGGGATAAGATTCACTTCTTTTCAGACAAACTGTCTGACTTGTTCAGAAAACTTGTTCAATTCATTCTATTGCCGTTTACAGCGCTGATAAAAGTAATATTACGATTTTTACTTACAATTTCAAGAAAACTCAAAATTACAAAGAATAAATTAAAGTCAGCAAAAAGCAAACGCATAAAGAAAAAAAGCATAAAGAGTGAAGCTAAAAAAATGGATAAGCCGAAAAAAAATAAAAGAAAATCAAACAAAAGTCGCAGAAAAATAAACAAATAGGCTTGAAAAATTATAAGAAATATGTATAATATTACTGTGTATTATTTTGTAAGGGAGATGTTTAAGCTGAAAAGCAACTTGGAAAAGCCGGCAAATGTTAAAGTTCTCAAGAGAACCTTGGTTATTATAGCTGCTGTTGTTTTAATTATAGTAACAGTCACAATAAGCGCTTTTAACTTCAGCAAAGCATCTGCCTATAAAGCTTCGGCTGAAGAAGCTGCACAAGCCTGTGAACAAATCAAAAATGACATCAGTAAAAAAGAAGATTTGATTGCCGGAAAAGGCTTTGATGAATATTGTGAAAAAATTGCAAGAGAAAAATACGGATACGCAAAACCCGGCGAATATATCATTTATGATTCGTCTTATGGAAATTAATTTGGGAGGATATAGCTTTATATGCTTGAAATCGGTTCAATAGTTGACGGAAAAGTGACGGGAATGACCGGCTTTGGTGCCTTTGTGTCTTTACCGGACGGAAGCAGCGGAATGGTACATATTTCCGAAGTTTCTTCTTCATATGTCAAGGATATTAAAGATTTTCTGACAGAAGGACAGGACGTAAAAGTCAAAATTATCGGCATTAATGAGCAGGGTAAAATCAGCCTTTCCATCAAAAAAGCCGCTGAAGATAAAAATGAGCGCCGCTCATCAAGAAACAATTGCGAACAAAAACGTCCCAGACGCGCCAATGTCTGGCAGGGTCAGCAGGAAAAGCCGAGTTGCGAAAATATGTCATTTGAAGATATGATGGCTCGTTTTAAGCAGGTCAGTGATGAAAAGATGACCGATCTCAAGCGTTCCGGCGAATCAAAACACGGCGGCGGTTATTCTCGACGCGGTGCTAAAGGTTCCAACAATTAAAAATATGAGACTGCTTTTTGCAGTCTATTTTTTTGAGAAGTTCGGCAAAGTATGTTTGAATATAAATCGTAATTATCGTCAAATGTTACAAAATTTATCATCATATAATAAATAAAATCTTATCGCTGTTTTTGAAGAAAAAATATTGAATTTAGCCTTATATAGTAGTATAATCGAACAAAATTATTGTTTTTGTCGCTATCTATTGTTTGCTATAAAAGAATTAATGAAAGATTTTATAAAGAAAGAGGAAGTTAATATGGAAACAAGGTATATTATTGTCACCGGCGGCGTTGTTTCAGGTCTCGGAAAAGGTATAACGGCTGCTTCACTCGGAAGACTGCTGAAAGACAGGGGACTGAAAGTCACTGTTATGAAGTTGGATCCCTATCTGAATGTTGACCCCGGAACCATGAATCCGATTCAGCACGGCGAAGTTTTTGTAACGGACGACGGCGCAGAAACCGACCTTGATCTCGGTCACTATGAGCGCTTTATTGATGAAAGCTTAACCCAAAACAGCAACCTGACATCCGGCAGAGTGTATATGACGGTTATTCAGAACGAAAGAAAGGGCGTTTACGGCGGCCAGACAGTTCAGATTATTCCTCATATCACAGATGAAATCAAGCGCAGAATTGCTTTGAACAATAATCAGGCTGATGTTGTTCTTGTTGAAATCGGCGGAACGGTCGGTGATATT
>JBJFHW010000176.1:0-13927 GCA_051893965.1 Acutalibacteraceae bacterium | reverse complement strand
CTGAATAGCACAGTACTAAAACAGCTGACCTTTCCATTTGAGCTTCGGATAGGTTTCAATCCCCTCTGAATAGCACAGTACTAAAACACATAAGTAGGCAATCTTTTAACATATGTGTTTCAATCCCCTCTGAATAGCACAGTACTAAAACCTCAAATTGAGGTAAAAGCGCCTGCGGTTTTCTTTACGGGTAAGGTAAATAGATAATATAATCCGATATCAGTATATATTCAACACGGATTTTTGTCAATCTTTTTCTGCAGCATTTGATGCTGTCCGACAGTTTATCTGACCGCTTCAGACAGCCGGCAGACCACACTTACCGGCTGTTTTTCAGCATGTCACATCTTTATAAAGGTTATTTCGTCAGCACAACAAATCCGAAACCTTGCGAATTCTTTTCGCCAAGCCCGGTGTTATAAATGAACTCTGCCATACGAGCGGAGGTTTTGACTTCAAACACACCCTGATATCCCGTTATCCATGTGTTTTTGTATCTTGTGACCACCTTTTGCAGCTCTCCCGGAATGCGTATCCAAACCTTATCCGGAGCTTTGTTGGTGACCGCAGAATATTTTCTCTCGATGTTTCTGCATATTCTGATAAAATAGCCGTCCTCTTCCGGAGAAAAAAACAAGGTGTGTCCGTTTTCCTGTGTCTCATGAACAACAACCGGCGTCACGGCTTGAAAACGCACAATTCCATCATGCAGATGCGTATTGTTCAAAGATGCAAAAACAATATTAAGTCTGGTGTCGAAAAGTTTGATAAACGGACGCTTTTCAACGGCTCTTTGAAATGCATCGATAAAATCGAACACAGCACTGCGAACTTCAAGGATTACCTCATTTTCAAAAATCAGCTTTTTGTTTTCGCGATCAACGCGGTATTTTCCTTGAAGTCCGCTGAAACAGAATCCTTTGTATTTTGTAATTTCTCCGTAACCGCCGTTGTGCCAGAAATCCGACTCGCTGACTTCGCTGAGCACAGAATACACCGCACTTTGCAACTGATAGAAGTAGTTAAACGGGATAATCAGGGGTTTTTCCGGTAACATTTTCAGTGTGATTTCCATAATGATTCATCCACTTTTTTTATAAACATCTCTTTATTGAGAAAGAGACGCCTTTATTGGTTATCTCAATACACTTAACTTTGACGGTCTGATCTTTTTGAAGATAATCGTTAATATCCGTTACAAAGGAGTTTGCTATTTCATTGATACGAATCAAGCCGGATATGCCCGATCCGTTAATTTTGACAAAAGCACCGTAAGGCTTTATACCGGTTATGATACCCTCATAGATTTTGCCGATTTCCGGTTTTTCAGTATCGGATACATTTGTTTTAACTTTTTTGCTGGGTTGTTTTTTTTCGTCAGCATACATTGCGGGAAGTCTTAATGCGCTTGGATTCTCTTCAATACGCGCAAGTGCATACCTGAAAACAGAGGTACTTGTGGGCCTGTTGGCTGAAAACCATTGATGAGCCGATTTTGAATTTGGTCTATTTTTACCGTCATCAGCAATCGGATACGATACCTTTTCATTTAATACATAATTGTAATCGGATATACGTTTCAGTTCTTTCAGTGCAAGGGAATCAAACATTGTTTCGCAAGCAACCGTATCGTTATAATTCAAGGAAGAAACAGAATAATTCATTTCTTCTGTTTTTCTTACAGCGATATGATCAACCAGAATTTTTACACTTCCGTATCCGACCGGCTTTCCAACACCGATCTTTTGCATTCGGCTTGAATCCGGAAAATTCTCACCGAGAGTAAGACACCAAAGCAATTTTGCAAGCTGATCTTTCTGAGAAATACTATCAAAATAAACCTTGAATGCAAACTCACTGCCTGCCGGTGCAGTGCGAGTGCTGAACTGTCCCATTACAAGATCTTTTCCTACCTCGGCAGTCTGAGGCTTACTGTGAAAATAATATTTTCTGCCCCTAAGAACAACTCCGTTAGAATCATAGTCCCATTGCGGAACATCAGTAAAATTGTTGCCATTGAGAGAGTAAAACTCTACAGATGTTGTTTTTGGAGAAGAAAGCGGAGGTAACATGACATAATCATCAAGTTTAATTTCTTTGGTCGGAAGTGCATCGGTAAAGCGGATTTTTGAAGCTGTGGGTAAATCAGTATTGATAGTTCCGAACAAACTGCAAGCCGGGCAATAACCTTTCTTGCCGGAACACGGAGCATATTCTCCCAGAAGATCTGATACAGTATTCTCATAAGCGTTTCTGCCCCCGAGTTGCGCTGGCGAAAAATAAGTAATTCTGCCATTTGTCTCCTTGTAAAATGCAACAAACGGTTGTTTGTGATCAATCGCCTGTTTTAATGCTTCAATACACTCAATAAATTTTTGATCGGATTGATTGTTTTTCAGATATATTTTTATAACTTCGTAAAATCCGGGCATTTTATCATTACAGAATATCCCAGCCATATTCCCATCAAAATCATAATACTGTGTAATAAAATCTAAGTTCTTAATCCTTGGTGATGCTTTCCAACGCCTCATATACCCCGTGTTGCCGTTACACTTCCTTTCATCTTTAGAAAGCTTTCTTGCACGGTATAAACACCAATTTCCGTTTTCGAATCTTACTATACACGGAGTGGCAACATCGTTCCAACAAACTGGAACTCGTTTAGTTAATGTGTTTGAATTTATAACACTGTAACATGAGCCAGTTAATGTTTCATATATACTTCTGATACAGCCGCGTATTTCACTTCCCGTAACAATCGGAACATTGTTTATTCGGAAAAAATCATATTTTTGTCCCTTAACTTTTCTGTTGTTCCTGTTTTCATGGTCAGGCATTGCAAGCTTGTCTTTAACAATAATACGACATGTAATAACACCGGAAACTATATCAGAATAATCTTTCCTAGACCGATTAACCTGTATACTCTGCGATACAAAGTTATATGGGTTAACAAAAAAATGCTGTTTACTTGGAATAAGATTTCCCATCGGTTTATACCTCCTTCTGAATAAATCTCATCAATCGCCAGTCGCATTTGCGGGCGATTCCGTTATCGTCGAATTTGTAATAATACCGCACAACAAGCTTTTGCGCACTCTGAACCGGCAAATGATACCTGCCTCCTCCTGTAGCATATATCCAACCGTCGTTGCTTTTTTTTGTTTTGGCTGAATCTATATCAAGAAAATGTTCCTCATCAAAGAATCCGTCATAAAATCCGTCATTACTTATTTCTCTTGCGTCAAATTTATCTATATTGATAGTGCTGCGTACGGCATGAAACTCACCGTCATCATCAAAGCAGCGTATCTCAAGAAGTTTGTCCTCATCAGGCAGATTTTTGTTCAAAAGAAAATCCGTTCTGTCAGTCCATATACAAAATGAAAAATCATATTTTTCAATCTTCTCTTTTATTTCGTCAATTTTTACTTTCATTTTCCAAATACCTCCCTGATGAACTTGTCAAGATCAAGAGTGTCCATATCAAGCAGCTTTGCTGTTTCGGTGCTGCCGTTAACAGCCGTCACCTCAAACAAACCTCTGCCAACGGCTGTGAGACCGCCGACGGCAAGAAACCCGTTGTGCAAATCGGCAATGGTAGCCGCAAGTGCAAACTTTTCTTTATCGCAAAGCTTTTTTGTGATGACTATTTCAAGTTCCGTTTTTCCGTAAAAATATGTCCTTTCAGTATAAAGCGCACCGTCCTTTGTCGCTGCAGAAAAACGATCAATTGAATTTCGTGTACTTTCTTTGTATGTTCCGCCGGAAAGCTACGTTTCGGAAAAATATATCTTTGATTTAATCGCTTTGTCTTTCTCTTTTTCGTTTACATAGCCGAAAAGAGCGTTTATGAGTTCCTCGTCATTTCCGGTTAATTCAAAAAAACGACTACGCATGGCACCTGCCCAGGAGGTGCCGGGAATGACAGGAGTGTCCTTGACACCGCTTGCGTTGTGAACCGATATCGTTTCAAAATCCGGTCTGCCGACATCGGTTGAATACTCACGGATAGAAATTCCGCCTTTACTCTGAAGAGAAAGAATAATTTTTATGTTGTCGTTTACAATCTCCGGCAGGGTAAATACCTCAACGCAAGCCCATTTCTTTTCATTATAAACAGCAAAATCGGAATAAGCATCAAAATCCGGGATTTCTTTCTTTTTTACAGAAAGTTTAACTTGTCCATAACCACGCGTTGTTTTTGTGCCGAAACGGATAAAACCGGCATCAACCTTAGCAAAGGTATTTTCAATATCTTTGGCAAAACTTTCATCGAGGAGTTCTATGTATGAAACAAATTTTACACCGGGTTCAACGGCCTGCATATCGAACTTTGCACCCTTGACACCGACTTTTTCTTCTAACTTAACACTGTCCCGGTTCGTGATAAAAAACTGTTCGTTTTTACCGGTCATAAGGGCATCATAAAGCATAATTCTGCCGGGATAAACCGTGGGGTCAGCGTCCTTTTCATCTTTCGATGTGGGAATATACCCGAAAATCCTTTTTGCGGTATCCTCTGGAAAGGAGTGGCGAAGTACGCCGGCAATGGCGGTTGCCGGAATGAACGGTCTGCCTACTGCGTCAATGATAATATCGTGATCTGTACTTTCGTTTTCACCGGAACCTATAGAAAGAGGCGAAACAAGAAGCATTTCAAGCCGGTAATATACTCTTTTGCCGAATTTATTCATCATCCGTATTCTCCTTTCTGAGCTGATATTTTCTGACGGTTAATGCCGTTAATATGTACTCATATACATATTTCCAATCTTCATCCGATACAGTGCGTGTGATTGTCTCTGTGTTATCTTTTCCGCATACTACATGGCAGTCGCTAAATTTCACTGCGTAATCCACAAGCTGTTCTTCAAGTGCTTGAACACCGAAGGATTTTCGTGCATTCTGCGCAGTACTGTCACTCTTTATACTGTAAATCCGCTTTTCGAAATCAATAAACTTATCCTGCGCTGCTTTGTCGGCATCTTTTGCCATAAGAATCACTCTGCCGATCTGAGACGGGTTCAGTTTTACCGTATGTGCGTTGTCAATGCCTCTTGCTGATATTTTATCAAGTCTGTCTTTTTGCTCAATAAGGTTACTAAAAGAAGTATGCATATCATCTGCGGTTTTTGCAGTCGGCTCGTTGTTACTGACTGTATCGTCCTGTGCGTGAAGAACAAGGCGTACTCTTCCGTAGCCTTCGTTAAGCCTGTCACCGATATAAACGATTCGGGCAAGGCTCTCACGATTTTTGCAAACAATACCCTGCGGCAGTTTAAATACAATTGTGCTACCCGACGAAATAACTGTCAGCTACGGTTTTTTCATATTCCACTTTGCGTTATAACCGGAAACCGTCTTTGATGCAATGGATGTCTCGGGCAAAAGATTCTTGTAGTCTACTTGAAGTGCCAAACAAAGTGCTTTTATATCCGTTGTGGGAATCCCGTTTTCCGAAAGACAAACATCGCTTTCCAGCCGGTACGCCGCAATACAATCCGTGTTACCTGAGAGCCGACTGTTTTCAATTTCTTCGCGTTTGAACTCACAAACGGTGCAAGATGAATACTGTGCTGTCTTGCTTCTGCCGAAGCGAAGCTTTCCGTCAAAGTTTCCCTCTTTATCAAAGAAAAGTTCTGCAATTTTTTGGATTTTGTCTTCCGGCCCTGATATGACGCCTGAAAAATATTGTCCCGAAGCAAGACAATATTGCATATATAATCCTTGTTCATCTGTGTTTGTATTAGCGTTATGATAAACAATTTTTTTCTCAGGAGTAACCAGACCGTATTTTTGGCAAATGTATCCCCTTTTCAGCGGTTTGTACTGTTTTTCACTCTTATCTTTGCCGATGATGTTATGAATTCCGAGATCTTCTCCCTTTGCTGCTTTGATTTTCGCAAAATATCTCGGAGCGGGGACGGTATAGTGATACACCGCCGCCTTTTCATCATAAGATACAACAGCGGGGTAAAGGTTTCCAAATCTGACATCAGAAAAGAAAATGTCGTTAAAATTCTCATCGCTATTGTGCTTCGCCGTATATTTTGCGGCAAGCGCGCCCAGAAGCATTGCGCCTGAAATATAATCCGTTGAGTGGTTGGCATCCGTATCCGGCAGCATCAGATCGCCGTCAAGTCTCAGGGTGATTCGTATGGCTTCGCAGTTTTGGAAATCTTTCATTTTGAGAGTTTCCGTTCTGGGATCGGCAACAGTAGATTCAAGCCGGCATTCAACGGCACCGAGTCCCCTGTTTCTGTGATAACCGATATTACGAAGCGCACCGACATATTTTTCGATAAGAGCTTTATCAGCTTTCTCGAACTCGATATCGGCGCAAAACTCAAGTTCACGGTCGCTGCCCGGAGCGGTTTTGTTAACTACGCGGATATATCTTAAGGAGTTTTCCTTTGCAGTATCATTTTCAATGGCTGTTTCACCGCGGACGGAGCAGAAAAGCTCCGTTACCGTTTCGGAGGGAAAGTTTTTCGACTTGATTTCGTCAATGACCTCGCTGTAATTCTCTATATGAGCATCGCCCAGATGAAGAGAGCCCGGGTAACTACCGCCCGACATTCCGAAGATTCTTTTGATTTCCTCTTCGGAGGAACAAAAACCGGCGATTTCTCTGAGACACCCCTTTATCCTGCGTGCGGGAATAAAAGGAACACCGTATTCATCAAGCGCCGTATCAAGATCTATCATGGCGGCGTAGTGCTTACCGACTGAAGCGCAAAGATCCGATTTCAGTTTAATTATCAACTTCATCTTTTTGTCCCCTCTTTTTTTCTTCTTTACTAAACCACAAGTCATAAAACTCGGACATATCATATATGATTTTAAAATCATCGGTCTTTATGATATAATCCTTTGGCTTTTTGTCACTGTTTTCTTTTTTTCTCAGCTGTGCTGCAAGGTAAGCATTTACTCTTTCAACTTCAAAGGAAAAATCGGTTTTTCCTTTTTGTGCTACAGTTCCGAGTGTCTTGACATTTGATCTTCCGGCAAGATTCAGAATGGGGGTGAATTTATCAAAAATGCTGATATCCAACACTTTTTCGTTACCGTTTCCGTAATATGCATACGGTCTTCCGGTCATCTTCTGTTCTCTTTTACGAAGAGTCTTAAAGTCCGTTACGACACCTGCGTGACAGTAATAAAAATCAAAATAGTTGCCGGGAGCATCGTGCGCTATTTTTTTTGCGTTTTCACAGGCAGCTTCCGCTAATTCATAAGCAACAATAAACGGAGCTTTTGCATGAATAACAGCAATTCCGGCACAAGAGGAGTTCTTCAGAGCCGCAACCTTTTCGTTTTTGTCTGTTGATCCGACAAGGGAAAAGAAGCTGTCATTACAGTCTTCGGGAATGACACTTTCGCTGTCCTTCAGGCAGTCAAAATATATTTTCAGAATCTTTAAAGCATCTTTAGCATGACAGATCAGTGTTATTTCATCGCCACCGCCAATAACCTTTCGGCAAGTAATTTCGTTTGTGTCAATGATTGCTTTCAACGGTGCTTTAACAAAGTTTTTCTGAACCTCTTTTGAAAAGAAACGAAGGTATCTGACGCCAGTATTGTAATCCTTTGAAGAAAGACTTTGAAGCTTTTTTCCCATTGAATTTCCGTCTATATAAATGACAGCAGCAAGCCCGGACTCAATCTGTTCAAAATCTTCTTTTTTATATGCAGTTGCTTTGATGTACCGATCTTCAGAAAGGGAAACCTCGGAATTTGGGTATGGATTACCTGCTTCGTTTTGATTGAATTTACGCGTAACCGGCATGAATGTCATCGGATCTATCTGTGTCATGGGAATAACAGCCGTCAAGTCAGATGCGGGATGACGGTTTTTTTGCTTCTGATTTTCGCGATAAAGACGGGATACATCCGAATCCTGTCCATCGGAGAAGTTTCCGCTGACTTCAACACAAGAGGATATCATTTGAAGTCCGGGATATTTTTTCAGGAGCATGACAGAAATTATCTGATTGGCTTTTCTGTAGGTTTCACTATCCTTATAAAGAACCATAAGGCTGCCGCCACCATCGTATAGCACCTGTCCATCAACGGAAATAACCTCTTGATTTACCGTAACATTCGGGAATGTATCAAAATCAAACGGACAGTATGTTTCGTCTTTGTCTTTGTTTTTGTATGCAAGTGTTATTCTGCTGTCTCTGAGAATCTTAACAAATTTCGTATACATACCGGCAAGCAGTTCAGAAGCGCCGCTTATTTCTTTGATCTTTGATGTTCTGTAAATATATTCCTGCTTCGATGCAAAGTCGTATAAGGCAAGAACGAATTTCGATATCTGCATAAATTATCACTCCCTTTTTATTTCAATTCAGGCATTTGTTCATATTCATGAATCCATTTACGAATCTTTGCCGCTGTTTCTTTTTGCTTGTCCGGAATACCATTATGTGCAATGATATTTCTTACCGGTCTGACTTCTTCCAGACGATCAAGATATTCTTTTATAAACTTTTCCGGATCTCTCACCTTTTCCACTTTTGCTCCGACTGCGTAATAAGGGATCACTTTTGCAAGCTCACTATCATTCTGAAGCAGTTGATCAATTCTGCTTGCATATGCCGCTTTGTTTTGGTCTTTCTGTGTTTGTAAATCTCTCATCATTTTTTTTGCTAATTTCCTGTAGTGATTCATAATCTCTTTGTGTGTATAGCCGCGTTGGTTTGTGCACATAAAAGGAAAGCCGTAGGAAAAATATATATTCTGTATTCTGAAGAATTCAATAATTAGGCTCTTTTCATCATCGCCTTCGATATTGACATTGCTATCAAATATAAGCTTGCAGAACGATTGGTTTGACCATGCGGTAACCGGATTTATGCACCTTGGAGGGTTTTGTTTATAAAAGTCATTCATAAAATCCAATCTCTCGTTAAATAAATCTATCGGATTCTTATTCAAATCAGATTTGAGAACTTCCAACCAACTTTTAATTGTTGATAACACCCCATAATCACTTTCTCCTTGGGTATGTTGATAATAATACATTCCGTCTTTTAACAACGATTTAAAATTTTTGATGCTTAATGTGCTGTTTTTATCGTCAGGCACAATGATAGCTTTTTCAATAAAAACATCCGTCAGTTCTTCGTGGAATTTCATAATCAGTTCTTTGTCTTTTTTCTGTAGCAACTTATCAAATGAAGAAGCTTTACTTTTCTGTATTGTTTTACTTTGAACTTGTCTTGAAAATCCTTGCGCCGTTCCTTTGATCCGGCTTGAAGAAGCAGACATTTTTTTCTCATAGCTTTGAATGATCTCTTCGGATTGTGATTTTATTGTTGACGCCTGACTCATTCCGATATCATCAATTTCTTTTGCTGCAATTTTCGTTGCTTCATCAAAATGATCCAAGTTGTTTTCTTCAAGGATAGAGAATATTTTTTGTAAAGCGTAATCATTATCTTCCTTAGCACCCGCTATTTCTTCCACAGCTTTCAGGAGATTGTAACTTTTTGTTGCGTCGTCAATGCTTTTTGTGTCCTGATTGATATTACCGTAAATAACCTGTTTAACCTCTGCTCCCGTAGATTCAAGTATTCGGGTTATGAGAAGAAGCGTCATTGCAGTTACTCTTGATCCTCCGGTAAAGTCCATATATATTTCAATGGGCTCATTTTTATCATTTGACCGTACTACAATGTTCTGATAGATTTTTTGAAAATCGTCGGTAATCATTGTATTGTTAATACTGATGATTAGTGTATGTGTTTCAACATATTCTTCCGGATTGTCAATCAAATCTGTGTCTCTGATATATTCGGCAAGACACTTTTTATGATATTTTATTGTTTCAATCTCTTCGGTTCTGTCACTTCCGGGAGTTCTGTCTTTATATTTAAATGAGAAACATTCGTTTGTGGCCAACATGATGAATTTGTCAAAGCAATGTCCTTCGGCAGCTAATTTTTTTATATAATATTCACTGGGCACTTCGTTTGTGTGACGACCGACAAGCGTGTCCTCACCGCAATCAACAGGCACCTTGAATTCAAATGGCGTCATTTCCTGTTGCGGTTTTGGCAATTTAGAAATTGTTTCAATATATAATCTCATAAATACACTCCAAAAATTAATTTCTGTTAAAACAGGTTGTTCCGATTGTGTGCCCTGCACTATCGATCACCGGCCCACCGATAGTGAGTAGTCTTGAAGTGTCAACTCCAAACGACTTACATGCTGCAACATACATAGCAGATACTATACAGTAATCACATTCATCTTTTGACGGTATCTCATCAACCGCCTCAAATATCTGTGGAGTATTAACGGGTATATCCATCCCATTGGCATTGATTATCCCCGTTTCGGGTGTTTTAATCTTTGCATTCAGCATTCTTCCACTAAACGGTATTACCGTCAGCAGCCTTCCTCCCGTAAATTTGCGAACATTTTCGTCAAAGACGCAGTCGGTGTAAATATTAATATCGTGACCGCCTACAAATGATTTTATTATCATTTTTCCTCCTGAATTCATACTCTCATTTCAAAGCTTCACTTAATTGATCAAAAATTTTTCGTTTTTGATAATTCATGCTTTTAGACCCATAAAAATCTGAAACAGAACATTCCAAAAGAACCTTTATATCCGATTCACTTTCCGAAAGACTCTTATAAAGTTTTTTTTCATAAACATAATCGGATAAATCAGAATGATATAGACCGATAAAATCTTGAACTACTTCTTCCGGGAATCTGGTCATCTTGTTGATAAAAGACAAATCAGACGGTTCAAAAAGTGTATCACTGATTTTATTGAGCTGTTCAAATTCATTATGATATTTTCTGGAATAATTAACAAAAAGCCAACTGTAAATCCCTCGTGTCATTAATGGCGCTTTTTTGCTTTTCAACAGTTGAGAAATAAATTTAGCCATAATAACTATTGAAAGATCATCCAAATTGACATACTCATATTTGCTGAACCGTTCACTGTTTTTCAGTCTGTTACCATTTTCATCTGAATTGTCGAATCCATCTTCCCAAATATTTAGATCAGTATTATTCTTTCTTTTATCATACTTATCATATACATCTGTAATACGCTTCTCAATTAATGCGATAAGATAAGTTGTAAACTTCACTCCTTTTTGAGAATCAAAGCCGGAGCGTGAAACTTCTCCGTTTTTCAATTTCTTTTCTCCGATAGCTTCAATAATAATGTCGATTATCCAATCTTTCGGAGCGTTTTTGCCAAAGAACCAAACCCAATCTTCGGAGGGATCTGAATATGGGTATTTTTCTAGGCGAGCATCACACTGTGCCGGTGTTTCATCTATTATTGCTCCAAGTACAAGTTCCATTAATCTGCTTCTTGACAACATATCTTTGTTTTCAAAATATTGATTAGCAACTAAATTTATTTCATCAAAATCAATTGTATATTCCTTTTTCATTTTCTTCACTCCAATCCAAGTAAAGATCTGAGAGCATCTTCCGGATTATTCAGTTTAAGCTTTGCAAGGCTATTGACTGCCGAATCAATATAGAAAAGAGGCGTTACATCAAATATACGCGAACCTTCCCACGGTCCTGAACCATACACAATTTTTTTGATGTCAACATTGTTTTTTATTTTGTATGCATAATTCAATGCCATAATCGTTATTACAGAAATCGGCTTTGTACCGTAGGTTAAGCATGCATAAAGTTCGTCATCATCACTTACGGTTCCTATCAGATCCGAGAACAGTTTTATCATTACATCATTCGTGTCGCCAAGTTCTTTATATATCGGTCTAAGCTCGAATTTGAAGTTTTTTTCCATAGCAATTTGCTCAAGCTGAGATTTAAATATTTCATAATTGCTATTACTTGACTCTGCATTAATTACTATGGGAGAAACAATTATTTTCTCATTTGACTCAACAAAATTATTAACTGTAACGAGAATTGGAAAAGACACCTTTTTGTCACATTTCAAATCATTGCTATCTGCCGGGGTATAAACAACAGGATTAAGGTCTTTTCCTTGAAGAGAGATTGTTGTAATAAACTTTTTCATTTTTTGACACCTTTCTGTTATTTTTTTGTTTTATCTATTCTGAATTATACTGTCAGTTGTTCCTATATTCTCCGGTTAACTGACGAAGGGTATAGAAAATCACCTCCTCATATAGTGAAGTAGTAGTTTTTAGTGTCCCTCTCCAAGGACATTATACTACACTGTAAATGGCGCTATGGATTGGTAAATCACCCTACCGGATATATAGCTCCAACCACAGGCCTTTGCAGTGTTATTAATCAGTTAGAACCCTCCGAATGTATTATGTGGAACGAGGTTACAAGAGTAACGTTTCCTATGAATTTCAGCATTGAAAATAAATCTGTCGGAGGTACAAAAATGATTTGTGTTGTAATTGATGTTGTAAAAGACAAGTATAACTGTTTCGTTTTATTCTTTTTACTGTCACTACTTTTTTTTAATCATTTTTTGAATTCTGACTTGACTTTTAATAGTTTGCTTTTGCTTTTATTGTTTTCGCTTATATATTCAGAAGAAAACATAAAAAAATAAAAATTTTTTTGATTTTTTAATTTTCCAATAACAAATGGTAATTCTTAATTATTTGCAGATTTTCAAAAAAAGTTCTATTCAGAAATTATCTTCATATTTTTATAATATCATAAATATGTGAAAAATCAACATATTACGTAAAATTTCTACACATTGCTACAAGATGATGACATAAAAAAGCAGCACCAAGAAACAAACACGGTTTATACCGCTATGAAAAATATCTATGGATATTTGCTCTATTTTATCAATATGATATTAAAAATGCTACGGGGCACATTGAACACAGAAAAAAGAAACAAGTATTTGAGAGCCTTCCTGTTGATTTTCAAAACAGCATGACAGATTCAAAGAACTAGCTTCATTCAATATGTTATATGAAAACTCCTACTATTCTTTTATTGATGGTCAAAAAGTGAAAGACAGTATTGAATCAAACACTATTGGGTGGGAACTGACAAATGGTGATAAAGTTGTTTGTAGAATTAATAACAATCTGCATTTCTTCCTTGGCAATTATTTGTATGCTGAAGTAATCGCCGAGTTCAAAAATACAATCAGAAATCTTATGTCGTTGTTAATATATAAATTTGATATTAAAAGTAATTGAAATAAATCACCTGAATAACGCTACAAAAAAACTAATAAAAATACTAACCAAACATTTTATTTAAATTACATTATTTAAATTTATTAAATATATAAAATACTTTCGATTCGTATTTTATTTTCATTTTCTTGAAACAATCCGCAGCCGTGGGGCTGCTGGGGTCCTGTTCACTCAAGATCAAGTAGCATTCACTTTCTTCAAAACTTCAGTTGTGCTGATAAGTATGTATTGAATAACATCTACAACCACACTGTGTCCAAGAAGCTTGTAGGGTTGTCCGTAGAAAGGAAAAAGAACCGGCAATCTATGAAGATTTCAATATCCACTCATTAAGGCATACATTCTCTTCCAAGATGAGAGAAAAAGGCTTTGCGGAATATATCATACAAAGCCTCATGGGACACAAATCTCCGGCGGAGACGAAAACTTATATGCATATCGCCCATGAAGAGTTTTCCGATACACTGCATTCCTTTAATCAATCAGAAAATACCGTTGAAATGATCAGAGAACTGATCGTTAAGAATAACATTGATCCTAAACAGCTTAAGAAGCTTCTGAGTGAGCTTTCGGAATCCTGAAAGGTTTTGAAACTCAAATCAAAAACCGAATATGTACATAACAAGATTTACCGGATAAACAACTGTCACATAGATAACTGCAATAAAAACAGCAAAGCTGTCACCGTGGATTTTCCATGATGACAGCTATTCTTTTGCCCTTTTTATGGGTGGCTTTGCCTGCATCGGCAC
>JBJFHW010000175.1:0-2949 GCA_051893965.1 Acutalibacteraceae bacterium | reverse complement strand
ACTCCACACTCCACACTCCAAACTCCAAACTAAAAAAACTCCGCCCGTGGACGGAGTTTTTTCAATCAGCAACCGCTTGCACCGTAGTTTTTAAGAACGCGGGCAGACGGATCATTAACATCGCAGCCTTCCCATGATTTGTTCGGCATCCAGAAATCAACAACCATTTCTGCCTGACCGGGATAATATTTTTCAAAAAGCTCTCTGTAAAGAAGGGATTCTTTTGTGAACGGCTGAGCAAAGGTGTATTTTGCTTTCTTTTCTTCAAATTCAGCGTCAGTATAAAGACTTTCGGCATATTCCTTGAGATAATCAACCATGGAATGTCCGACAGCATCGCTGAAAGCGGCTTTTTCACGGTAAAGAATGGAATGGGGAAGATAGTCGCCCTCAAAAGCATGGCGAAGAAGATATTTGCCTTTTCCATAGGTGTTGAGTTTCTTTTGCGGGTCAATCGCCATAACGTATTTGACAAAATCAAGATCGCCGAAAGGAACTCTGGCTTCCAATGAGTTTACCGAAATGCATCTGTCCGCACGAAGAACATCATACATGTGAAGCTCATGAACACGCTTGACGGCTTCTTTTTGGAATTCTTCTGCGCTTGGTGCAAAGTCCGTGTATTTATAGCCGAACAGTTCATCGGAAATTTCACCCGTCAGAAGAACACGCAGATCCGTTTGCTCATGAATGGCTTTGCATATAAGATACATACCCATGCTTGCACGGATGGTTGTGATGTCATAGGTTCCGAGAATGCTGACAACCTCTTCAAGGGAAGAAATCACAATGTCTTTGTTGATAATGATTTCCTTGTGATCGCTGCCGATATAATCGGCAACCTCCTTTGCGTATTTCAGGTCAATTGCGTCTTCGCTCATGCCGATGGCAAAGGTTTTGATCGGTTTATCCGAAAGCTTTGCGGCAACGGAGCAGACAAGCGAGGAATCAAGACCGCCGCTTAAAAGAAAGCCGACCGGAGCGTCGGAATCAAGGCGTTTTTCAATGCCTTTGACAAGCTTGTCATGAATGTTTTTGCAGATGGTTTCAAGGTCGTCTTCGGTGTTGAACTTTTCAACCTTTGTGATGTCGCAGTAGCAGGTAAATTTGCCGTCTGCATAATAATGTCCCGGCGGGAAAGGCATCACCTTATCTGTCAGACCGACAAGGTTTTTCGCTTCGCTTGCAAACATCATGGCGCCGCTTTTTGTTTTTCCGTAAAACAGCGGGCGGATTCCGATCGGGTCACGGGCAGCAATATAAGATTTCTTTTTGCCGTCATAAATGACAAGAGCAAATTCTGCATCGAGCATTTTAAACATATCAAGACCGTATTTCTCATACATCGGAAGCAGAATTTCACAGTCTGAATCGCTGACAAAGGTATATTCCTTTTCCAGCTCTTTTTTGATCGGACGGAAGCAATAAATTTCGCCGTTGCAGACAACATAGTTTCCGTGAAGGGAAAACGGCTGCATACCGCATTCGTTCAGTCCCATAATGGCAAGACGGTGAAATCCGAGAATGCCGTTATCCGTCTCGATGATTTTTGACATATCCGGACCGCGGCTGATTGTTTTGTCAAAGCCTTTTTGAAATTCTTCAAGGGGCAGTTCTTTGCCCTCACAAGTCATTATTGAACACATAAAGTGTAACCTCCTGTTATGATCCGTAAAAAGCGGATTAAAAATAAAATCAGACAACTGCATCGGTTCCTTTTCAGGACGAGCAGTTGTCTTTCTCGCGGTACCACCTGAATTATCCGCATCAATAAAAATGCAGATCACTCTTGTCTCCTTAACGCGGAAAACGGCGCACCTACTGCCATGTACCCCAATATGCCGGCAGTCGTTCTGACAGTCGGCAAAAATTGGTTTTCATGTTTTCAGATTGCGGCTCGAAAGTGTTATTCACGCTGTCATTTTCACGGGGTTTTCACTGTCTCCCGCTCACTGCCAAAAGAGGGCAGCGCTACTTCTCTTTGTCATCGCCTTTATATTATGATCGCCTTTTTCAAAGGCTGTTGTTTGCGCAGCTGCCGTTAAGGAAAGGATCACGGCAGCCGTTGAAGAGATAAATATATGAAAAACGGAAATAAGAAGAGAACAAATTATTTAACGCTGAAAAGCATTTCGCCGTATGACGGATAGGGCCAATATTCCGAGGAAGTGATTTCTTCGGCGGCATCAACAGAAGCCCGAAGATCGTCCATGGCGGCAATCACAACGTCATGGCTGAAGCGGGAAAGCTTCTGTGCATCGTCAATTGTTTCTGACTGAGCGGTAACTTCCTCAAGCTTTCCGAGCTTGGTATAAATTTCAGCCGAAAGGGTTGAAAGCTTTTCAATGATGGATTCTTCATATTTGCAGGTTGCTGTGGGCAAAGCGGACTTTTTGGCAACAACGCTGTCGCTGAGCTGCTTTGTATATTTTGTGACAGCCGGAAGAATGTCCTTGCTTGCCATGTCAATCATGGTCAGCGCTTCAATGTGAATGTGTTTGTTATAGCTTTCAAAATGAATTTCATGTCTTGCATAAAGCTCAGATTCTGTGAAAACTTTGTGAGAAGTATAAAGCTTCACATTCTTTTCGTCAACGAAATGGGGAAGAGCATCGGGTGTTGATTTGAGGTTGAGAAGACCTCTTTTGGTGGTTGCTTCTTCAATCCATGCGTCATCATAGCCGTTGCCGTTGAAGATGATGTTTTTGTTTTCGGCAATTGTTCTTTTGATCAGAGCATGAAGTGCACTGCCGAAATCTTCTGCTTTTTCAAGCTCGTCGGCAAACTGCTTGAGTTCTTCTGCAACTGCCGTGTTCAGAACGATGTTCGTTCCGGCAATGGAAGACTGTGAACCGAGCATACGGAATTCAAACTTGTTGCCTGTGAAAGCAAACGGTGAAGTTCTGTTACGGTCTGTTGTGTCTTTCGGGAACTTCGGAAGAACATGAA
>JBJFHW010000174.1:0-2957 GCA_051893965.1 Acutalibacteraceae bacterium | reverse complement strand
CGGCGACAGATTGATAATTTGTTTAGAAAGGAAGCGTCACGGTCGGTACTGATTTTGTATCGAATGTGTGCGCGAGGCACTCATATATGGATTACGCAAAAGAATCATTAAGATTACACGGCGAATGGAAGGGTAAAATTGAAGTTGTTGCCCGAGCGAAGGTTGACAATAAAGATGCATTGTCTCTTGCTTATACTCCGGGCGTTGCACAGCCTTGCCTTGAAATTCAGAAAGATATAAATAAATCATATGAACTTACACGCCGCTGGAACATGATTGCGGTTGTAACAGACGGTTCTGCGGTTCTCGGTCTGGGCAATATCGGTCCGGAAGCCGGTATGCCTGTTATGGAGGGTAAATGCGTACTCTTCAAGGAGTTCGGTGGAGTTGACGCATTTCCTCTTTGCATCAAATCAAACGATGTTGATGAAATCGTTAACACGGTTGCTCTTATTTCGGGCTCATTCGGAGGAATTAATCTTGAAGATATTTCTGCACCGAGATGCTTTGAAATCGAAAGAAAGCTCAAAGAAAAAACAGATATTCCGATTTTCCATGATGACCAGCACGGAACGGCGGTAATATGCCTTGCCGCGCTTCTGAATGCACTCAAGCTTACCGGCAAAAAAATTGAAGACTGTGTTGCGGTTTTCAACGGGGCGGGGGCTGCCGGTGCGGCCATTGCAAAGCTGTATCTTGCAATGGGAATTAAAGATGTCATCATGTGTGACAGAAAAGGCGTTATTTATAAAGACAGACCGGGCATTGAAAACGAACCGGCGAAGCTTGAACTTGCATCATTTTCAAACAAAAACGGCATAAAGGGCACACTTGCCGACGCACTTAAAGGTGCTGATGTTTTTGTTGGTGTTTCAGCGGCAAAATGTGTAACGCAGGATATGGTTCGTTCCATGGCAGAAAACCCGATTATTTTTGCAATGGCGAATCCCACTCCTGAAATAATGCCCGATGAAGCACTTGCCGCAGGTGCAAGTGTTGTCGGAACAGGCCGTTCGGACTTTCCGAATCAAATTAACAATGTTCTTGCTTTCCCGGGAATTTTCAGAGGAGCGCTTGATGTTCGTGCAAGTGACATCAATGAAGAAATGAAAATTGCCGCTGCAAAGGCAATTGCATCGCTTGTTTCGGATGAAGAACTCAAAAGTGACTATATTCTTCCGCATGCTTTTGATGAAAGAGTAGGCAAAACCGTTGCTGCGGCAGTTGCCAAGGCTGCAAGAGACAGCGGCGTTGCAAGAATCTGAAATATTTTGAAAATATCGTTTTAGTACTGAAAGTTCGTATTTAGGAATAATATTATAAAACACCGTTAAAGCTAAATAAATCTGATTTATCCTCCAGAAGTTTGCAGATATAATCCGGTTTAAGGTTCTTTAACGGTGCTTTTTTCTGATGGTTATAAAGCAAGTTTCAATAATAAGTTACTTGAATTTTCTGCGTAAATCTTCAATGACTTTTTTCTCGATTCTTGAAACATACGACCTTGAAATGCCCATCTGTGAAGCAATTTCTCGTTGCGTCAGTTCTTTATTGCCAAAAAGTCCATAGCGTTTGATGATAATTTCCTTTTCCCGCTCATCTGTTATTGTATTTATCAGCTCGTAAAGCTGTTTCGTTTTATCGGACATATCAATGTCTTCGACGATTGTGTTGTCTGCATAAATAACATCAATCAGTGTCAGCGGATTCCCTTCATTATCCACATCAATCGGCTCATTGATTGACATAACGCCTGCATTCTTTTTTTGTGAACGGAAGAACATGAGGATTTCATTTTCAATACACCTTGCAGCATATGTTGCAAGCCGTGTTCCTTTATCTGCGTCAAAGCTGTCAATCGCCTTTATCAATCCGATTGTTCCTATTGAAATCAAATCGTCTTGTTCGCTGTAATTCGAATAATACTTCTTAATGACATGCGCAACAAGACGCAGATTGTGTTCAATCAGTTCACTTCTTGCTTTTGGATTGTTGTTTTCTTTAAATTCTTTGAGCAGCTGTTTTTCCTTTGAAGCTGAAAGCGGCTTCGGAAACGAACCTGCGCCGGAAATATGTAAAACAAAGAAAAGCAAGTTCTGCAAAACAGCTTTAATACTTTCAAACATATGATCCCTCTTTCTTGTTAGTATAAGTGTATATTGGAATAAAATTTATTAACTTTTTGCTTTTTCTTTGGATTAAGGTTGATTTAATTAATTATATTTATTATAATATCCTAATAGTATTGGTATTTTACGGAATGAACGATATTGGATATGATTATAAATTAGTTATGTTTTGGAGGCTCATAAAATATGAAGGGCGATTCACAGAAGAATAATAAAACGAATTCTAAAACACAGACAAAGAAAAAGCATAAGAAAAGGAAACATCCCGTTTTGTTTGCGATTTTTGTTGCACTGTTTTGTTTGTTTGCTTCAGGTGTTCTGACGGTTGTTGTTGTCAGTTCCTCTGTTTTGTCATATGTTGATACAGCGGTGGACGGTAAAAAGATCGTTGATCTTGATATTTATAAAAATTCTCAAAGTCAAACCTCAATTCTTTATGCTTATAATGATGATAATAAGCCGGTTGAGCGTTACCGTCTTCACGGTGAAGAAAACCGTATTTGGGTCGATTATGATGAAATGCCTGAAAACCTTATCTGGGCATTCGTATGTCTTGAGGATAAGCGCTTTTTTGAACACAGCGGTGTTGACTGGATAAGAACAATCGGTGTTCTTATCAATCCGAGTTATGAAGGTCAGGGCGGTTCAACCATAACGCAGCAGCTGATTAAAAACCTGACGGATCAAAAAGATGTAACTTATCTGAGAAAATTCAATGAGATAATCCGTGCACTGAACATGGAAAAGAACTTTTCCAAAAAAGACATTCTTGAAGCCTATCTCAATACGGTTTATCTCGGCGCCGGTTGTTACGGCGTTGAAACGGCG
>JBJFHW010000173.1:0-14118 GCA_051893965.1 Acutalibacteraceae bacterium | reverse complement strand
ATACCCTTGAAAGCACACTGCAAGGAGTGTTTTTATCTTTTCCGTTTTCGATGAGCTTTTTTGCAATTTGTCCGATGTTTGAAAGTCCCATCAGAAAAACCAAGGTTCCGTCAAGCTTTGCAAGTGCCTGATAGTTTTCATCTTTTTCGCTTGCCGTATGTCCTGTCACAACCGTAAAGGACTGTGAAACGCCTCTGTGCGTCACCGGTATGCCTGTTTTTTCCGCCGCCGCAATGCAGGAGCTTACGCCGGGCACCACCTCAAACGGTATGTTTTCTTTTAAAAGAGCCTGCACTTCTTCGCCGCCTCTGCCGAAAACAAAGCTGTCGCCGCCCTTGAGCCTTACAACATATTTGTTTTCGCGCGCTTTATTGATAATGATTTTATTAATCTGATCCTGATTTTCGCTGTGTTTTCCCAAACGCTTTCCGACATAGATAAGCTCACAGTCTTTTTTTGCCTCAAGCAAAATATCCCTGTCAATCAGATCGTCATAAACAATTACATCGGCTTTTTTGATTTCTTCAAGTCCCCGAAGCGTCAAAAGCTCTTTTGAACAGCCTGCGCCGACAAGGGTAACCGTGTTTTTATCCATTAAGCTCATCTCTTATCTCTTGGCAGATTTTTTTATAATCGGAATATTTTCCGTGCCGTTTTGCGGTTTTGCCTTTAAAAAAGGCGTATATTTCAATTTCGTCATCTTGAGTAACCGAATATACACCGGCAGGCTGTGAACAGTCTGCGTTGAGAAGCGAAAACATATACCGTTCGGCTTCAAAACGTTTCTGTGCATTTTCGTCGCTGATTTTTTCAAGAAGTTTCACGGTTTCTGTGTCGTCTTTTCGGCACTGCACGGCAATAATTCCCTGACAGGCTGCAGGAATAAATTTTTCACATTCAAAAACTGTGATGTCAAAATCGGACAAATCAATTTTCAGTCGGTCAAGTCCCGCTTTTGCAAGAATAATGGCATCATATTCTTCAGACCGAAGTTTACTCAGCCTTGTGTCAACATTTCCGCGTATATCTTGAAACTTACAAGAAGGAAAAAGCCTTTTTGCCTGAGCAATTCTTCTCGGACTTGAGGTTCCGATCACTGCGCCGCTTTTTAAGCTTTCTCCTTTTCGCACAATCAGAACATCTGCACCCGAAGCCGCCGGCATAACAGCACCGATCATCAGGCCGTCGGAAAGCGCAAACGGCAAATCTTTTGCGCTGTGTACCGCCAGATCTGCATCTTTTGAAAAAAGCGCTTTTTCAATTTCACGCACAAAAAGTCCGTCTCCGCCGATTTTGTGAAGCGGCAAAGCGCTTTTGTCTCCCTTTGTTGAAACACTCAGAACACTTGAACCGGCACCGGCTTTTTCCAGAGCCTGCCGCACAATTTCGGTTTGTTTCATGGCAAGGGCGCTTTTTCTTGTTGCAACAACAAAGTTTCTCATTCTTCCTCCTGTGAAAGCAGCTTTGCAAGCTCTGCTTTTAAAATTTTGCTTCTTTCCTCCTGAAACGAAACGGTTTCTTTCAGTTTCTCCCGAAGAACCCCCATTTTATCAAGAATTTCCTGCGTATTTTCGGGAAGAATCGTTTCAATTCGTTTTCTCATTTCTTTGCAAAATGCCGGGCTTTTTCCACCGCTTGCAATTGCAATGGTCAGGTCGCCTCTTTTAATCAGGCTTGGGAAAATGAATGTGCAGTTTTCGGGGCTGTCCACAACATTAACCGGTATATGATTCTCCCTGCAAAGCTTTGAAACAAGCTCGTTTATTTCTGAGTTATCCGTTGCACAGATCACATAATCGCCGAGAAAAATATCATTTTCTTCAAACGGTCTTTTTATAAGACTTACGCCCTCAATATCGGCATTTTCGTCAATGACGGTTATGTTTTTTGTGAAATCAAGAAGCTTTTTCACCTTGCCTTTTGCAATCTTTCCCGAACCGATGACAACAAAGCTTTTGTTTTCAACATCTTCAAAAAACGGAAACAATGTCATTTGCCGCCCTCCATTTTTTCAATTACTTTGAAGAATTCTTCAAGCTGTTTTGCCGTTGCAAAATCTCTGAATTTATAGGCAAAATGAAGTTCGTCATCACTTAGCGTTCTTTTTAAAAGCCCTAAATTTTCATGAAAAAGCGTGTCTCTGAAAAGCTCGTCCACACATTCATTCATCATTTCCTGAGCCGAAACGGCTTCTTGTTTCTTGATTTCGTTATTCTTTTCGGCAATTTTTTCAAAGTCATCAATGGTGATAAGCGCGCAGTTTTCAATTTCGCAAATCTTTTTGTCAATATCCGACGGCACGGCAAGATCCATCAGAAGCCTGCTTTTTGAGGTATGAAGCACACTTTTGAACTTTTCAAAGGTAAAAGTATAATGCGGACTTTTGGTTGCGCTTATAATAATATCCGCACCGTCTGCAAAAGCATATCTTTCGTCATAGGAAACCACTTGAACGCCGTTTTGAAAAGCATGACAGTCTCTTGCGGCGGCGATTATATCAAACTCACCGTAAGACAAAAGATTTTTAAGCGTTTTTCCGCCGATTTCTCCGCCTGCGCCGACTATGAGAACCTTTTTTCGGCCGCTTTTAAACTTTCTGCAATAAGAAGCCGCAAGCGTTGCAACGCTGACCGAGGATTTTGAAAGCAGAGTTTGCGTTTTAATTTTTTTTGCGCTTGTGATTGCCGCTTTGAAAAAGGTGTTCAGTTCATATCCGGTAAAACCGTTTTCACTGCAAAACGAAAAAGCTCTTTTCACCTGCCCCAGAATTTCATCTTCGCCAAGCACCATGGAATCAAGTCCGCAGCAGACCGAAAACAAGTGTCTGACTGCGCCGATTTTTTCAAAAACAAAGGCGCTGGTTTTGATTGTTTCCGCCGGCACGCCCGAAAAAGCCGAAAGCTTTTCGATAATTTCATAAACCTCTCCGACTGCATAAACCTCACAACGGTTACAAGTGGAAAGAAAAACCGCCTGTTCGATTTTATCAGCCGAAAGAGCCGAAAGAAACGCGAGCGTTTTTTCATTTTCAAACGCAAACTTTTCTCTTTGCTCAATCGGCATTTTTTTATAACTGAGCGAAAGCACAACCATAAGCTTTCCTCCTGCTTTAAAAATAAAAACACTTATATTTTATTATTGCCATTTGATTTTGTCAATAAAAAGGCGTATATCCGGAAAAAAACAGTAAAAAATAGTACAGTAAAAAATGAAACCGCGTTTGCGGCTTTTGAAAGGAGATACACCATGTCGATTTCAAATTCTGAATACGGCAAAATGGCAAAACGTGCTTCGCCGAAATCGCCTGTTTTCACAGACTGTCTGAAAGCGTTTCTTTTCGGCGGTTTCATCTGCTGTTTTGCTCAGGGACTGACCGAATGGTTTAAAAGAACATCCATGTCCGAAGAAGAATATAAAGCCCTTGTAACTATTATTCTCATTGCAATCACCGCCATACTGACAGGCTTCGGCGTGTTTGACAAAATTGCAAAGCATGCAGGCGCAGGCACCATGGTTCCGATTACCGGCTTTGCCAATTCAATTGTTTCGCCGGCGATGGAATTTCAAAGTGAAGGCTATGTTCTCGGCACAGCGGCAAACATGTTCAAGCTTGCCGGTCCGGTTATCGTTTTCGGCTGCGGAAGTGCGGTCGTCTACGGCATTATTTCCTATATTTTTAAGCTGTACTGACAAAATTTAATGAAAGGAACGGTCTGTTACTTTTTGTTCTGCACTGAAAGCAACAGTTCCAAAGGTGAAAAGCATTGGCAAAAAGGTTAGGATATAAAACCGTTGAGCTTGAAAAGAAGCCGAAAATAATCGGCAACGCCGCCGTTGTGGGCAAAAAGGAAGGCGAAGGACCGCTCAGAAAAGAGTTTGACAAAATTTTTGAAGATGTAACAATGGGCGAAGATTCATGGGAAAAAGCGGAAAGCCTGTTTTTGAAAAAGGCAGTGAAAAAAGCGCTTTCCAAAGCGGCGGTTTCAGCTGAAGAAGTGCAGGGAATTTTTTCGGGTGATTTGCTCGACCAGTGCATCGGTTCCACTTTCGGCCTGCGGGATTTTGCCATACCGTTCGGCGGACTTTTCGGCGCCTGCTCAACAATGGCACTGAGCCTGATTATGGCTTCGCTTGCGATTGAAACCGGAGGCTTTGACTGTACGGTTGCGGCAACATCTTCGCATTTCTGCTCAGCCGAAAAACAGTTTCGTCAGCCGCTTGAATATGGCGGTCAGCGCACCCCTACCGCCCAATGGACCGTTACGGGCTCAGGTGCGGCGGTACTGAAAAAATCAAATTCGGCAATCAGTCCCTATATTGACAAAATTCAGCTCGGCACAATCCGGGATTATGACATCACAGACGCAAACAACATGGGGGCGGCAATGGCACCTGCTGCCTGCAAAACCATTTATGATTTTCTTTCCGACACAAACACAAAGCCGTCTGATTACGATCTGATTTTAACAGGCGATCTGGGCTTTGTGGGAAGCGAACTGCTTCGTCAGCTGATGGTGCGCGAACACGGAATCGACATCACATCGGTTCACAACGATTGCGGCATGATGATTTTTGACAGAGAAAAACAAGATGTTCATGCCGGCGGCTCAGGCTGTGGGTGCAGCGCCAGTGTGCTGTGCTCCTATGTGCTCAATTCCATGAGAGCGGGAAAATATAAAAATGTGCTCTTTGCCGCAACCGGCGCGCTGATGTCTCCCGTGTCGTCGCTTCAGGGGCAAAGTATTCCCGGCATATCTCATGCCGTTCAGATCCGGCTTGACTGATGAATTTTTATTTTATAACCAAAGGAGGGTTTCTCATGAATATGCTGAAGTTTTATAAATGCATTTGTTGTCTTATAAAATGCAGTAAATGTCTTTATTTTATCAAGAAAATTTTGTGCTTTACAACCCTTGCTCTGCTTGCAGGCGGTCTTGTTATGAGCATGTGTGACAAAAAGACCTGCAAAAAGCTTGCGTCAAAAATCAAGGCGGTGATATAATGGCTGTTTTTCTGGCGCTTCTCAAAGCGTTTGTTGTGGGCGGCTTAATCTGCGTTGTCGGTCAGCTTCTGATTGATTTTACGAAGCTTACGCCCGGTAAAATTCTTGTCGGCTTTGTGGTTGCCGGCGTTATTCTCGGCGCATTCGGCATTTATCAGCCGCTTATGGAGTGGGCAGGCTGCGGCGCGAGCGTTCCGCTGACGGGCTTCGGCGCAAATCTTGTTAAAGGCACAAACGAAGCAATTGCAGAAAAAGGTCTGCTCGGCGTAATTGACGGACCGCTCTGCTCGGCATCGGTCGGTGTCATGGCGGCGGTTTTCAGCGGCGTGATTGTTTCGATTTTTGCAAAACCGAAAGAGAAATAAATGAAAAGACAGCCGATTGCAGATGCGTTCGGCTGTCTTTTGTTTTTGTTAGATATATATTATGTTAATTTTGAAAAGCAAGGTTAATTACTATCTTGCCTTTCTTTTCTGCAATTTTCTTAAACTTTGCCGCACCACCCACTGAATGTTCAACATAAGTTATAACATAATCGGAATTGTCAATCATCATTTATTGCGTTTAGAAATTGCATATTGGAGCGGCGTTGTTTCCAACACATCCGGATAAACAGTATCCGAAAAATCCTCTTGAAGATTGTCTTTATTTTTATCTGACATATATGCAAGTACTACCATATAGTTTATATATAAATAATCACATTTCAGCAATTTTAAATTTTTTCGAACCATATTATCAAATTTTCCCTGATTGCCAACATAAAATAAATCAACATTTTTGTTTTCAATCAAATCTATTAAAGTCTTTCTTAACACCGGTTCAATTTCTTTCGGCGTGTCTCTGTGTCCGAAAAAGGTGCAGGCACTCATAATATTTCTCCGATATATGGGGATTATGTCCCCTTAATATCAGAGATTATAACCCCCATAATAAAACTTGTCAAGTAAAAGGTGGGGTGATTTATGATCGTTTTTGACAAGCTTTGGATAACGATGAAAAAGAAAGGCTTTTCAACATATACGCTTCGTGAAAAATGCGCAATTGACAGCAAAACCGTGCGCCGTCTGAAAGCAAACGAGAACATTGAAACAAAAACACTTGACAAGCTTTGCACGGCGTTGGATTGCAGAATTGAAGATATTGCCGAATTTATAAAAGAATAGACAGCAAAAGGGATAGACTTAAACTGTGTGCTAAAGCCTATCCCTTTTGTTATTCATAAATTCAATTCGTAATGCGTTTGCATTTTGATAATGAAAAATCAATTCCCTGCTTTGCAGGACGTCCGATAATTTATTATTCACCCAAAGCAAACACGCTCATCTGCGTTCCCGTATCTTTGATCAGAATATCTTTCGGCAGTTTTGAAAACTTTGCCGTAACATAAAAATCGCCCACGGCGCCGGAAACGTTAAGCATCTGAATAAAATAAACAACCCAGAACCAGCTTTCCGGAACAAAAGCATTGATCACGGCGAGCACGGCACCCCAAAGAACAACCGGAGCAAGCGCAATGACAACATAGCTTTTCTTTTCAAAATATTCCTCACTTCCGGCATAGGCATAAACGACTTTAAAGCCGTATTTGACCTTTTTGCAGCCGAAAAGCTTCATCGTTATGCCATGCACGGCTTCGTGAAGAAAAATATAGATAAACATTCCGATAAGCAATACTGCAAAGCGCAGAATGTAAGCAGTCAGACCCTCTGAAAAATCAAAAAGCGTTGCAATTGAAACATGAAAATGCATCGGCACCGCCATAACGGCGGCAATCAGAAGAGAACCGATGTTAAGCCACAGGGCAAGCTTTTTATCTTTTGCAAGGTCAACGCAAAGAATTTCCCGATAGCCACCCGGCAAGGATTCATAGGCACATTTTTTCATAACCGATAAAAATTCCTTTCTGAAATGACAAGAGTGAAAAGCGAAGCAAACCTCTTCCCTTTTCACTCTTGTTTTTTCTTTCAAATCAGCCTCTTCTTAAAGCGGAAAGCTTTCTGTGCGGCTTTTTTCTTTTGTATTTTTTGGTTACCTGAATCGGCGTTTTGATAATCATGTTCGTAACGATTGTCCAGATAATAATAACCATAAACATTCCGAACATGGCATAAAAGCCGGCGGAAAGCGTGGCGCTCGTTACGGAAACAATGGCCGTGGCAAGCGCGGCAATTGAACTGTCTGAAACAAGCGTTACAAGGTCGGTAAGCGAAATTTCACCGGCAATAATTTTTGAAAATGCGGCGTTTGTAATCAGTATGCAGACAAAAAGAAGAATCAGACCCGCAGCCGAAAGACCGATAACGGTATAACGCTTTTTTCTGCTGTCGGAAAGTGCGGCGCTGATAACGGCAATAGCGATAAAAACAAGCACCACAAGAGCCAGAACAACAAAAAATGAAATCAGATGCGGCATAATTGCACTGCAAATTTCCGTAAAGGTTTTCGGGTCCTCTGCGTCCGCAGCAGGTTTCGCAGTTGAGATCATTTTAATCAGCTCAAAAACCGAATATTCATAGGTTGTGCTGAATTTTCCGTTTGAAATCTGGGAAACTGCATTGATTAAAGTGCCGATGGAATCATCTGTGCTTCCGATTGTAAAATAAAACATTTTCAAAAATATTCCCATTGCAATGGAACCGAGAGCCAGAATCGGCGTCACTATTCTGTATGCTATTTTCATAAGTAAGGATCCTTTCGTATATGTTTTAAAGGCTTTCGCCTTATTTCCATGAGGATTTCAAATCAACCGTTCTGTTGAAAACAATGTTGTCATCGGTTGAAGATGTGTCAACGCAAAAATAGCCCTGACGCATAAACTGGAAGGTGTCACCCGGTCTGACCGAGCGAAGTCCGCCTTCAAGCCGACAGTTTTTCAAAACGGTAAGTGAATCGGGATTGAGGTTGTTTTCAAAGCTTCCTTCGCTTTCGTCGGACGGATTGGAAACGCTGAACAGTCTGTCATAAAGCCTTGCTTCAAAAGTGAAGCTGTCTTTTTCACTGACCCAATGAAGCGTACCCTTGACCTTTCTGCCGTCGGGAGAGTTTCCTCCCTTGCTTTCGGGGTCATAGGTGCAGTGAACAGCAGTGACCTCGCCGTTATCGTCGGTGTCATAGCCGACACATCTGACAAAATAGGCGCCTCTGAGCCTTACCTCATTTCCGGGATAAAGGCGGAAATATTTTTTAACCGGCTCAGCCATAAAGTCTTCCTGCTCAACGAAAATAACCTTTGAAAACTTGATTTTTCTCGTTCCCATTTCGGGTCTGTCCTGATTGACCGGAAGCTCAAGCTCTTCTTCCATGTCATCGGGATAATTGTCAATAATCACCTTGAGCGGACGAAGAACCGCCATTGCTCTGGGTGCATTTTTGTTCAGATTGTCTCTGACGCACGCTTCAAGCAAACCGAAATCAACAACGCTGTATGCCTTTGAAACACCGACACGGGTAACAAAATCACGGATTGCGGCGGCGGGATAGCCTCTTCTTCTCATGCCGCAGATGGTAGCCATTCTCGGGTCGTCCCAGCCGTCAACAATGCCGTCTTTGACAAGCTTGAGACATTTTCTTTTGCTTGTCAGACAATAGTTGAGGTTGAGTCTTGCAAATTCAATCTGTCTCGGAGGCATTTCCAGACCGAGTTCTTTGAGCACCCAATCATAAAGCGGTCTGTGGTTTTCAAATTCAAGCGAACAAAGCGAATGGGTAACACCCTCTTTTGCGTCCGAAAGCGGATGCGCAAAGTCATAAAGCGGATAGACACACCATTTGTCGCCTGTCTGGTGATGGGTTACATGAGCAATTCTGTAAATGACGGGGTCGCGCATATTCATGTTGGGCGACGCCATATCAATTTTGGCTCGGAGCACCCTTGAACCGTCCGGGAACTCACCTGCCGTCATACGCATGAACAAATCAAGGTTTTCTTCAACGCTTCTGTTTCGGTAGGGGCTTTCCTTACCCGGCTGCTTGAGCGTTCCTCTGTATTGCGTGATCTGCTCAGCGGTCAGGTCGCAGACATAAGCTTTGCCGAGTTTAATGAGTTTAATTGCACATTCGTGGATAAAATCGAAATAGCTTGAAGCATAAAGCACCTTATCCCATTTATAGCCGAGCCATTCAATGTCACGTTCGATTGCTTCCACATATTCGGTGTCTTCCTTGGTCGGGTTGGTATCGTCAAGACGCAGGTTGCAAACGCCACCGTATTTTTCGGCGATGCTGAAATTGATGGCAATTGCCTTTGCGTGGCCGATGTGAAGATAACCGTTCGGTTCGGGCGGGAATCTTGTCTGAACATGGTCATAAACCCCGTTTTTCAGATCCTCGTCAATAAAATCATGTATAAAATTTGAAGTCACTGTCTCTTCCATAAAAAGCTCCTTTGAAATTATGCGCCAAAGCTGCAAAGTGCGGCTTTGAGTCTTGCTTTTGTTTTTTCTTCGCCGAGAATCTGCATAATCGAATAAAGATCCGGCGTATTTCTTCTGCCTGTCACGGCAACGCGGATTACGGTGGAAAGTTCACCGATGCTGCCTTTATATAATTCGGGATTTTTCTTGTATTCTTTAACATTTGCCGTAAAGCCGAGCGGTTCACAAAGCGCTTTCATGCGGCCGAACCATTCTTCCTTTGTGTCGGCATGGTTATACGCATCAAGATAAGAAGAAAGAATCTCTTTCACCGTTTCAGCCGAAAGCTTTTCGGGCATTTCGCTGTAATCGTTCCTGTAAAGCTCATCAAAGAAATAGGAAACATACGTTTTGATTTCGCTGAACTTTGCAATATCCTTTCTCGGTTTGGGCGTTTCTCTGTCTATGTTAAGAATACTTATTGAATATTCTTTGTTTTCTTCAAGAAGCTTATAAAACTCTTCGTCATAATTTTTCGCCCAGTCACAGGCGTAATCATAAACCTGCTGTGCGCTCATGTGAGAAATGACATTTTTGCTGACATCAACAAGCTTTGTCAGATCGAAAAGTGCGCCGCTTGTGCTCATTTTCTTGATGTTGAAAGGAAACTCGCTTTGCGGTGCTTTCGGATTTGCTCTGCGCCAGTCTTCAAAGTTTGAATTGGCAAGCGTCAGAAGATATTCAATCACGCTTTCTTTCGGGAAGCCCTCCTGCGCGTAATAAGTGACGGCCGCTTCGGGGTCTTTACGCTTGCTGAGCTTTCTTTTTGAGCCGTTTTCCTCTTTCATAATCGGAGAAATATGCGCATATTTCGGCACTCTGAAACCGCAGGCTTTGAAAAGCTGAATATGAAGCGGAACCGATGAAACCCATTCATCGCCGCGAATAACATGGGTTGTCCGCATAAAATGATCGTCAACAGCGTGGGCAAAATGATAGGTCGGTATTCCGTCCGTTTTGAGAAGAACAACATCGGTAAAATTCTCCTGCATTTCAATTTTGCCTTTGATCAGATCGTCAAATTTAATTTTGTTTTCTTCGCTTCCGGGAGAGCGGAAACGGACGGTATAAGGCTTGCCACTTTCAATGAGCGCTTTTTGCTCTTCAAAGGAAAGGTCACGGCATTTTGCCCATTTTCCGAAATAGCCTTTAACGGCGGTTCCTTCCTCCTGCTGCTTTTCGCGAAGCGCCGAAAGTTCCTCTTCCGAACAGAAACACGGATAAGCAAGACCCTGCATAACAAGCTGCTTTGCCATAATATGATAAATTTTTGCTCTGTGACTTTGCTGATAAGGGCCGTATGAGCCGCTTTCTTTTCCGAAGCCGACAACGCCCTCGTCAATGCCGACGCCGAACGCTTCAAGCCCTTTGATGATTTCGCTGACGCCGTCTTCGATTTCGCGCTTTTTATCGGTGTCTTCAATTCTGAGAATGAACACACCGTCTGTTGTCTGCGCATTCAGTTTTGAAATGAGCGCCGCAAAAAGGCCGCCGATGTGAAGAAAGCCTGTCGGGCTCGGCGCAAATCTTGTTACCCTCGCGCCCTCTTTAAGTTCTCTCGGCGGAAACATTTTTTCAAGGTCCTCAGGTGTTTCGGTTATATCCGGAAAAAGTAATTGTGCAAGTTTTTCGTTATCTGTCAACACGAATCCTCCCCGATACGCACATGGCGTACCGTTTTTTAAGTTTTTGCCCATTACCTTACGGCATCAGGCAGAAATTATATTATTTATAATTATTAACATTATCTCAAATTTCACAATAAATAGCAATACTTTCAAAGGATTTTCCAAATATTTTTTCACGGTGTTCAAAACAAGAAAAAAGCCGCCTTTGACGGCGGCGATATAATTAGCATACAGAATTTGACAAAATTTGAATTAATATATATAATAAAAAAGCAGTCAAAAGACTGCCATGCAGAGTACTGTAATTAACGGTAGGCGGTTGCTCCCGTAAGGGAGGTGATAGGCTTATGGTTACATTTGAATTGCTTATTGCATTCACTGTAATGTTAATAAATCTTATCACTCTTTGTTACTTAATTTTTAAAAAGTAACGACTATTAAAAAAGTCGGAACATAAAAATTAAGAAACACCGCCAAACTTCCCAAGACTGCGGTGTTTCTTAAAATACCAAAACTTGGAGTAACCGCTTATCGCAGTACTCTCTTGTATTTATATTATACCACATAAACGAACTTTGTCAAGCAATCTGAAAAACGAGACTGCTTAACTATGCACGAATTTTTTCACGCGGCGAGATTGTGCAGATGATTGTTCTCTGCCTCGCATAATATCTGCGGGTATTACCCGCCGCGTGAACAATCAGGCGATGCCTGCTTCTTTTTTTGCCTTTTGCGGAAGCTGTGCAATAATAATTGCCGCAAACATCAAAACGCAGCCGATGGCTTCTCTTGCGGTCGGGATCTGATGAAGAACAACCATACCTGTCAGCACGGCAAAAACCGATTCAAGACTCATCAGCATGGAAGCCACAGTCGGCTGACTCATCTTTTGCTGACCGAGAATCTGAAGCGTATAGGCAACACCGCTTGACATAATTCCCGAATAAGCAATGGAAAGTGCCGCGCCTTTGATCAGTTCAAAGGAGATGTCCTCACTGATAAGCATCGGTATTCCGGCAAGAATTCCGCAAACGAGAAACTGCATACACGAAAGTTTTACGCCATCGACCTTTGCCGAAACAAAATCAATCACAAGAATATGTACGGCATAGCAGACTGCGCAGGCAAGAACATAAAAATCCGAGGTTTTCACGCTGTTGTCCTTGACGCAAAGCAGATAAAGTCCGCCGATTGAAATTGCAACGCAAAGCCAGATGACCGGGCGTATTTTTTTCTTGAGAAAGACGCTGAAAATCGGAACCATCAAAATGTAAAGAGCCGTGATGAAGCCCGCTCTGCCGGGTTCGGTACCCTTGTCAATTCCGATCTGCTGCAAAACCGAAGCCACGCAAAGGCAAACACCGCAGGCAATCCCGCCCAAAAGAAAGAACTTTTTGTCACTTTTGTCTTTTGTTTTCACATAGGTTCCGTTTTTCTTTTTTACCGCGTCCATAATCAGGATAACCGGAATCAGAGCGGCCGCTCCGAGCAGACTACGAAGCGAAATAAAGGTAAACGGACCGACATATTCCGCACCCGTTGTCTGTGCAACAAAGGAACTTCCCCATATAACCGCACACAGTGCAAGAAGTATGCTTCCGATAAGATTATTTTTTCTTTCGTTCATTTTTTACCACCAAAATTTTAACCAATATTTTATCTTATTTTCCCGAATCTTTATGCAAACGCCGGAATGTAATTGCCGAGCCATGCAAAAGCATAACAGATAAGCGGCGCAAAAACCAAAGCCGGAAAATAGTTTGCAACCTTGATTTTCGTAATACCCAAAAGGTTCAGTCCCAGCGCAAGAATCATCAGCGAGCCGACGCAGGTAATTTCCGCAACAGCCGCATCGTTGAGAACAGGTTCAAGAAGTCCGGAAAGAAGAACAAGTCCTCCTTGAAAGACCAGAACAAAAACCGAAGCAAAAATTACGCCGATGCCGAGACTTGCCGACAGCATCATGGAAGAAAACAAATCAAGAACCGATTTTGTAAAAAGCGTTGTGTTGTCTCCTTTTAACCCTGCTTCAAGTGAGCCGATAATTGTCATTGCACCGATGCAAAACAGCAAACTTGCCGTCACAAAGCCCTCTGCGACACTGACTTTTTCATCGCTTCTTTTCAGTTTTTTGGAAAGAAAGTCGCCGACCTGATTGATTCTTTTGTCAAAATCAATCCATGTTCCCACAATTGCTCCGAGCACCATGGAAATGATGGCAACCAAAATATTTTCGCCTTTTAACATTCCCGAAACACCGATACAAACCGTGCAAAGACCGATACCGATCATGACAGCATCGGTGAATTTTTTTGATATGCCTTTTTTAAAGATAAGACCGAGTGCACTTCCGATGAGCACCGTTGCAACATTTACCAAAACTCCGAGCATTTTCACATTCTCCGTTTTCATGTTCAATGATAAAAAACTGTCGATTTTTGCGTTATCCGATTGATTATAACACATCAAATTTTAAAAGACAATACATAAAAAATGCTTTTTGGCGCAAAGCCGGTCAAAACATTCTTTTACCGGCATAATTGCCCGAAGATATTTTCACTTTTGCGCAGCCGTAACCGGAAGCAATCAGGCAGGCTTTTTCAACAAGCGCGGCTTCGGCTTCTTCCCTTTTGGCAGACTGAGAAATTTTGCATGAAGTTATGTACGCTTTCGGGCAGCCGCTTTCAAGTCCGTCAATAATCGTCAGGCTTAAAGTTGCCACCGGCTTTTTATTCTGATAAGCGATAAGCACACTGTGATTTGTCTGAGCGAGAATTTCATCGAACCTGTTGATAAGCTTTTCATCAATAATCGGCACGGGTTCATTTTCATAAAGAATAGAAAGCAGTCCTGTAAGATCAGAGCGATCGGCTTTTTTTACTGTTGTCATGTTATTTTCCTCCGTAAACTTCTGAATTTGTCCCTATCTGTTCGGACAACTATTCAATTTTATGCCGGACAAAGCCTTAATAGAATTAATTTTTGCTTGCCGTGTCCGGTCGCACCGCGACTCCGCTCCCGGTCGCACGGCGACTGCGCTTCCGTACAGGTTAGTACTGAACTGTTTTAAAGT
>JBJFHW010000172.1:0-14330 GCA_051893965.1 Acutalibacteraceae bacterium | reverse complement strand
GTCAGGGTACCGATTCCTGCCGCACTGTCTCTTATCCACAAACCGGCAATATACTTGTTATCTGTCTGCGAATAATAAAGAGTGAACTTTGTATTATATTGTTTTCCGTCGCGCTCATAGCACAAGTCAAAGGGAGTTCCGTTATAGGAAGCAAAAATTTCAGAAACCTCTGAGCAGGTTCTGACCGATTTGCCGTTGATGGAAATAATGGCATCACCTATCTTAACGCCGGCTTCGGTAGCACTGTTTTTGGTTCCGTTTTCTGTTTCAATATCATTGGTTCCGACAATGATTACCCCGTCTGTGAAAAGACGAAGACCAAATATTTCTCCGGAGGGTACAACATAACGCCGTTTGCTGATTTTCATGTTCATTGTTTTAATCGGCATGGCGTTAAATAGCTTAACATTTACTTTATAATCCCCTTCATCTGAAAAGCTTTGAATTTCCTTTTCCGTCATTTCGGTTGTAACATATTCCAGAGAATAAATCTCGTTTATGCTGATTTTTTCATTCGGAACCGTGCATATTTCATCGGGTACGGAATAAAAACTATATACAAGAGCACCGAGCGCAAGCGCAGTGACGCAAAACATAATTGTTTTAAAAATTTTTATGACTTTCAACATATCAATGCCTCCTTTTAATAATTTGGGCTTATTTGCAGGCATTTATGTTCGGAAAAAAGCGGTCTTAAAAATTTCAAATTTATGAAAAATCAACAGTCAAAAAAATAAAAAAACAGAGCAATCGGCACAAAAAAAGCCGGCAGACAACAGCCGCCGGCAAAACCGTAATTTATGAATTTTTAAATTGAAACATTATTTTTCAAGATAACCCATAATGAGGTTAACTACTCTTTCGGTTGACTTTCCGTCGCAGGCACCGACTTCTTTTTCTTTGAAAATTTCCATTTTTTTGCTTCGGTTTTCATCATCATGCGCCGAACGGATTTGGCTTAAAAGTTCATCATAGTTATAAACAATTTCGCCGGGCAAATCGTGCTCATAATCAAGATAAAAATCGCGCTCATAATTATCATAATCCGGGCAATAGAAAACCATCGGCATATTCAGAAGCGAGGCGTCAAAAATGATGGACGAATAATCCGTGATGACAACATCTGCCACCGAAAGCAGCGCCGGCGTCGGCTCAAAGGTATAGTCCTTTACCCTTGAATAAAAAGCATCTTTGAAAAACGGTGTTTTCATAACTGGGTGCCTGCTGATGATGAACACTTCATCGTCCGAAAGCTCATCGTTCAGCCTTGACCAATCAATTTGCGGGTCAAAATCGGTCACCACTCCGTCTGTTTCGCGGAAAGTCGGGAAATAAACATATACCTTTTTATCCTTTAAAAGCGGGTGTCTCATGATAATCTGATTTCTGTCATCTTTCAGCTTTTGTTTGTTTACAATGAAATCCGTTCTCGGAGAGCCAAGTGCTTTTACGGTTTCAATATCAATGCCGAAAGCATGCGCATAAAACTGTCGGACATATTCCGAAGAAACACAGACATCGCTATATTGCGAATGGGTTTTATATTCTTCAATTCTGGTAAGCCTTGACGGAGCATCCAGTCCGAAACGCTTGAAAGCACCGCTTGCATGCCAGAGCTGAACCACCTTTTGTTCGGGGCGAAGCTTGACCGTACGAAGATATTTCATATAATCGTCCGTCACAAGCACTTTGCTTGTCAGCATGTAATATTTAACCTTGCAGACATCTTTGAGCGAATGAGGAAGCATTTTTGCAAAAACAACCTTTTTCGCGTCGCAGTTTTCATATACATATCGGATATTTTCAAGCAGCTTTCCGTCGCTTCGTATTGTATAAAAGAATATTCGGTTTTTGATTTTCAGATGTCTGAAAAAGACGGTGATTACTGAGGCCAGTATCCTCATAATAAAGCGTTTGATTTTTTTCAGGTGGATAATTCTTCTTAACCGCTTTTTTTTAACGGTTATCACCGAATGATAAACGGATTTATATTTCTTATAAATAATTGCGCAGTCAGGCGGAAGAAAGCGTTCCTGTGCACGAAGAAACTGCAAAGCTTCTTCTTCGGAATACGGAAGATAAGAGCCTCTGTGGGCAAGCTTTTTGAATCGGCAGTGCTTATAAAGCTTATACATATCAAGCACAGGGTTATCGGAAAAGGAAAAATGGATTCCTTTCAGATGTTCGATTCTGAAAAGCTTGTTGCAAAAGAACAAGTCAAGCGCAAACAAATTGTTGTCATCTGTTACTCTTGTGCGCGTCATATCGGAATAAAACGCAAGGTCGGAAAAAGAATATTCTTCGGTTTTGCTTCCGTCAAATTTTGTAATCGGCGAGGTGGTAAAACCGTATTTTTCCCTGCCCGACAAAGCATAATAATGTCTCATCAGGATTTTCGGGTTCAGCATCGCAAAGCCGTCCTGAAACATGATGTATTTTGTTCTGCATTGTTCAAGCGCAGTATCTTTAAATTCCTGAAGTGAAGAAGCAGAGCAAAAACAGACATTGGGATAATCAATCCATTCCTGCGGAAAAATATCCCTCAGTCTTTCATCAACCACCAGTTCAAAACACGGCATGGTCTGGTTGAAAATTGAAAGAACCTGAACATAAAGGCGTTTTTTATGAAGATGTCCTCTTGTTTCGCTTTTTCCGATACACACGGTTACTCTCGGATTCTGAGCCATCTGCTCTTTATTGTCAATAAGCTTTCCGTCATAAAAAATATCTTTGTTGATGTCAATAAGCTGTTTTTTGCCCCTTGAAGACAGATGCGAAATCAGATCCGTTATGATTTGTGTATACTTTTTCAGCTGCTGATCCGAAAGCGACCAGAAATGACGGTAATAACTGTAAAGCAAAACCGTAATTTCTTTTCGGTAAACTTCATCAATATAGCAGCCATGAATTTTTTCCAGTTCTTTCCTGTCAAAATCCGAAACAGTTTCGCTGAGCGCTTTTTCAAAAGCACTTTGCGCTTTTTGAATGATTAATTGATAGGCATCAAGATAATGTTCAATCGGGAACTCTGACGGACCGTCATTTTTATAAGGAATGATATAGCTGACAGCACCCTTTGAGCAGCAGACAATTCTGTTGCTTTCAAAAACAAACGGGAGCGAAAAAGCCGCTTCTCTTGCCTTGCCGAATGCGCTGAAGCGAAGCCCCAAAGAAAGAATCTTTTCTTTCAAAAACAGCTTGTTTGTAACCGCCGGATTCCAGATCAGATCCGTATCGAATTTATCGGTTATTTTTCTTTTTGAAAGAACACCGGTGCTTCTGAATTCATGCTTTCCGTAAATATCCGAACTTGTCATCGGAGCAACGCAAAGCTCAGCGTCAAAACTTTCGACACTGTCAAGCATATCGGCAAACAAATTTTTTGAAAAAACAACATTCGCATCGCCGAAAGCGATATATTTTCCTTCGGATTTTTCAATACCGATGTTTCTTGCAAGAGAAAAACTGTTTTGCGAGATAGATTCATAACTGAAGCGCTTATCCGAAAGATAGCTTTTCATAATCTGTGCCGTTGCTTCATCGGAAGCGGCATCGATCATAAGAACTTCAATGTTTTTATACGTTTGATTTTTGATGGAATCAAGCGCATTTTTAAGATTTATACCATCGTTATGCACTGCAACAATAACCGAAATTTTTGCAGACATCAAATCAATCCTCTTTCGTTATAAAATCATTTTCATTCATCGGGAGAAATCAAAGAAACGGCAGCAAGGAACTGGCTGTCAAGTGAAAGCTTGTTTGTTTTTTCTTCCAGATCTGCTTCAACATCGGGGACAACGCCGTTTTTATGAAAAACATCACTTCTGTATGGCTTTACCACACCCACAGACAACAGCACGGCGTCTCCGTTTGTTAAGCGGAAAGCTTTTCTGTTCAGACCGATTCCCTTGGTTGTGTTACCGACAAGTTCTGCCTTTTGGAAATCGCGCATATCGCACGCAAAAAGTTCAGCGGCTGCCTGCGTTTGCGAATTAACCAGAACTGCCATAGGAATATTCACTTCGCCCGCCGTTGTTGTGAAATTGGAAACAACAGCGCCGTTTTCATCAACAATGCTTGCAGCGGGAAATTCACTGTCATTCGTCGGAACAAAAACGTCCAATGTCTTTACCGCAATTTCATAATCCGCGCCGGTATTGTCGCGCACATCAATAATTAAACCCTTGACGCCCGAAGAAGTCAGTTTGTTAACCGCTTCACTGACAAGAGACGGCGTTGATTCATAAAAATCATATATTTTTATATAACCGATCTGAGAATATGTATCATATTTCACAGACTGAGCTTCATAACCCTTTACAATGTTAACGGTTGTGTCCTTTTTATCACGTCGGTATGTAAGATTGACCGATGTCAGCTTATCCCCCTCAAGTTTTGCAATGCTTTCGGAATAATTATTCTCATCAATCATAATTCCGTCAAAAGCAATAATCACATCATCTTCTTTTAATCCGGCGGTTTCTGCGGGAGAACCGTTAAAGACTTCGGTGACTTTCAGATAGCCTTTGCTGTTTTTAACATATTCAATTCCGATTCCCGACATGTCACCTTGCGTTTTATATTGATATTCAACATATTCATCTGCGGTGAGGTACTGCGAATAATTGTCGCCGAGCCCGCTGATGTAACCGCGGGCAATTGCCGTGTCAAAGTTCACATCTGAATTATTGCCGTAATAATTATTGTTGATAATCTTGTCAAGCTCATCAATAATTTCATATCTTTCAAGCTTTTCGGGAAGATCCTTGAAAACGGAATTATATTCTTTGCTCACAAGAGAAGTTGTCACTGCCGCTGTTACCGCAATGACAAGAAAAAGCAATCCGATTGTTATACCCAAAGAAATTTTTTTGTTCATAAAGGTATCCCCTTTCATAAACACAAGGCAGACGGGAGTTAAACCTTATGTTCCATTCCCGTCTGCTTAATTGATTAACTAACTACTTACTTACATAATTCAACGGATTCTGTTTTTCGCCATTATATCTGACTTCAAAATGAAGATGCGGACCGGTTGAATTACCGGTTGAACCGACATTTGCAATCTGCTGACCTTTTGCAACGGTCTGTCCCGTTGTTACACAAAGGCTTGAACAGTGTCCGTAAAGCGTTGCAAAACCATCGCCATGGTCAATCATAACATAGTTGCCGTAACCGGTGTTGCCCCATGAAGCGGTAATAACACGTCCGCCGCGCGAAGCATAAACAGGCTTTCCGTAAATTCCGCCGCCGGCAATATCAATACCGCCGTGGAAACTCCAGCCGGAAATGGAAGCACTTCTGTTTCCGTAGCCGCTGCTGATATAGCAAGACGCACTGCCGAGCGGCCAGACCCATGAATCGTTTGACTGATATACTGCTCCGCCTGAACTGCTTGAACCGCTTGAGCCGCCTGAGGCGGTCGGATCCTGATTGGAAGCGGAAAGCGTGGTTTCCGCCGAACCGGAAGCGGTTGTTGCAACACTTGTTGCATAATATTGTCTTAAAATTTCATCAATTTCTTCATCGGCAGCCTGCTTTTCCGCCTGAAGCTTTTTGATATAATTGGAATAGATTGAGCTGTTCTTATCAAGACTTGCAATGTAATCTTCAACATCCGCATAATCGCCCTCAAGGCTTGCAACCGTAGTCTTATATTCCTTTTGGGTCTGCGTCAGCTCCGCTTTTTTGTCAACAGCCTTCTGTTTGGTTTCTTTTACGCTTGCTTCTTTTTCGTCAAGTTCCTGCTTATCTTCAACAAGCGTTTTCTTTGCTGCTTTCAGCTTGGTTGCCTGCTCTTTGAACTCATTGATGACGCGCTTTTCATCTTCTGAGGTGCGTTTCATCATTTCAAGTCTTGTCAAAAAGCTTGCCAGACTGTCCGAACCCATCAATATTTTCAGCGTTGACTCTTTACCGTTGATATATGCGGTCCGGAGCTTGGTTGAAAGCTCGTCTTTTGTGTCTTCGATTTTTGTTTCTGTTGTTTGAATTTCTTCGTTTGTTTTGTCAATTTCATCCTGAATGACGGAAATTTCTTTTTCGAGCTGTTTTAACTGACTGTTATATGTGTCAATTTCATTGTCGAGCGTCTGAATCTGTGTTTCAAGCGCACTTGCTTTTTGCTCGGCAGCAGAAATTTTCTCCTCCAGCGCATCAAGATACTCCTGCTTTTCTTCTTTTTCATCAGCAAAAGAATCCAGTTTTTCCTGACTTTTTGCAATTTCGTCATCAAGTCTTTCAATTTCTTCTTCAAGTTCCTGCTTGGTAGCAGCCTTGGCTGTGTTTACCGGGGCGATAAATGCCAATGATAAAAATAACATCGTTATGCTCATGAGTACGGCCAATGTTCGTTTCATTTTATGATCATTCCTTTCCCGAGGCACACAAGAAAAATGAAGCAGTTATGATGACTTTTACCGAAAGCAAAACCACCGCACTTCTTCACTTTTCAATCTTTCTTCTTGCTTAAGCCTGAATTTCTTCAAACTTACGCCTCTAAAATTGAATTCCGGTTTTAAAAATCCACAATCAGATTTCGTTTGCTTCGCTGCCCTCTTTTTTGAGGTATTTTCTGATGGAAACAACACTTGCAACCGAACCCAGAAGAATACCCGAAAGCAAATATCCCAGGATAAGATAAGGCAAAAGAGATGAAATACTTATTGTTGAACTTCCGAAAAGACCGAACAGGGATTTCAGTGCATCGCCCTCGGTTTTCTGGAAAACAAAAGTCAGTCCGAGCGAAAGCAGACCGGAGATAAATCCGATAACAATGCCTTCAATCAGGAACGGCCAGCAAATAAAGGTGTTTGTTGCGCCAACCGATTTCATAACCTGAATATCAATTTTTCTGTTGACCATTGTGATTTTGATTGTGTTGCCGATGATAAACAGTGAAACAACAATCAAAACAATAACCATGATAAGGCAAATTGCGGTTACCGACGCCTGAAGCGTTGAAATCTGGTTGACAATTTCCTGACTTTCACGGACGGTATCAACATTTTCAACATTTTTGATTGCCTGAAGCGTCACGCTGAATTCATCAATGTTATTGACAATGATTCTGTATGAATCCGGCAGCGGGTTATCAATTACACCGTCAAACAAATCTTCTTCAACGCCGAATTCGTCGAGCTGCTGTTTATAACCTTCTTCTTTTGAAACAAACTCCACGCTTTCAACGTTGTTGATTGAACGAAGATCTTCATAAACTTTATTCAAAGCGTCATCATCAATATTGTCTTTAACAAAAGCAACAACAACATTTTGCTTTTCAACGTCTTTCACAAGGTTCTGAATGTTCAGAAGCAACAAACAGGAAACGCCGATAAGAAGCAGACAGGCTGTTAAAACGCTGATGGAAGAAAGAGACATGCTGCGGTTTGCAACAAGATTGTGAAAGCCCATTTTGGTAAGATAGGAAGTGTTCAGACCGCCGGACCTTCTGTTTTTATTGCCTTTTTTTCTTTTAGCCATTGTTATCACCGTCCTGCATCAGAGTCTCTGTTTCCACATCGGTTTCTTCAAAAGAACTTTCTTCAGTCGGTTTGCCGATGGCTTCATCAAGGGTTTTCTGAACCATTTCCAGTTTTTCTTCGGCTCTTGACGGAATATCCGAAACAATTTTGCCGTCTTCAATGGTAACAATTCTGTGGTCAAACTGGTGAACAAGCTCAAGGTCATGGGTAACAACAACAACCGTTGCGCCGAGTGAATTAATCTTATCAAAAAGACTCATAATTTCCCCGGAAAGAATCGGATCAAGGTTTCCGGTCGGCTCATCTGCAATGATAACGCCGGGATTGTTAACCAGCGCTCTTGCAATGGCAACACGCTGCTTTTCACCGGTTGAAAGCTGATTGGGATAGTTTTGCATTTTTGTTGACAAATCAACAAGCTTCAGAACGTAGCGAACTCTTTTTTTGATTTTCCTTTCGCTCATTCCGATAACTCTTAAAGCGAAAGCAACATTGTCATAAACCGTCATTTTCGGAATCAGCCTGAAATCCTGAAAAACAATTCCGAGCATTCTTCTCAGATACGGCAGATCACGCTTACGGATATTGTGCAGACTGTACGGTCCGACGCGAACAAAGCCGGAATCCACCTTTTCCTGTCCCATTATAACATTGAGAAAAGAGCTTTTTCCGGCGCCGGAAGCGCCTACGATGAAAACAAATTCACCGTCGTCAATTTTAACATTGACGTTGTCAAGAGCAACCACGCCGTTTGTTTTGTATTTCATCGTTACATTTTTAAATTCTATCATTTTAAATCAATCACACCCAAATTTTTTGTCGGAAAAACCGAAATTAATATTTGACAGGCTTTGCATCAAGATATTTCTTAACCATAAGAGCGACTTTGAATACGATTGCATCATCAAATTCTCTCAGGTCAAGGCCTGTCAGCTTTTTGATTTTTTCAAGTCTGTATACAAGAGTGTTTCTGTGAACAAAAAGCTTTCTTGAAGTCTCAGAAACATTAAGATTGTTTTCAAAAAACTTTTGAATCGTAAAGAGCGTTTCCTGATCAAGACCGACAATGGAGCCTTTTTTGAAAATCTCTTTGAGGAAAGTTTCGCAAAGAGTGGTCGGAAGCTGATAAATCAGTCGGGCGATGCCGAGATTTTCATAGGTAACAATGGTTTTTTCCGTGTCAAAAACCTTGCCGACTTCAAGCGAAATCTGCGCTTCCTTGAACGAACGCGGAAGCTCCTTAACGCCCAGAACAATGGTTCCGATTCCGATCAGACAGTTGACATAATATTCCGTGTGGAGGGTGTCAACAATTGAGCGGGCAAGCTTTTCAAGGTCGTGAACATCGTTGCCCTGTCTGACTTCTTTGACGAGAACAATGTCGGTTTCGTTGATATTGATAACAAGATCTTTGTTTTTGTCGGGGAAAAGGCGCGAAATTGCTTCTGTAACGGAAACATCGCTTTTTTCGGTTGTTCTGATAAGAAGGACACAGCGCAAAACTTCGTTGTTGATTCCGAGTTCACGGGTTTTCAGGTATATATCGCCCGGGAGTATATTGTCGAGAATAACATTTTTGATAAAATTGCTGCGATCATATTTTTCATCATAATATTGCTTGATATTGTTGAGTGAAACGGCAATCAGTTTTGCAAAGCTTGCTGCGTTTTCATCGTCTCCGTCAACAAAAACAGCACAGTCGGGATGCATCTGCATTCCGATTGCAAGAAAGGTTTTCCCTGAAATTACCACCGGTTCAAAGCTTGAAAGTTCGTCTTTGAAATTGACAAAATAAGTTTCCCCGATGCGACCCAGATCACTGCAGCAGATGATGGTTCCCGCCTTATCAACAACGCCTATCGTTCTGTCAATGGCATCTTTCATCTGATGAATAATTCCCTGAAACAATCTGTTCGACATAAAATATGGCCCCCCAACTTAAAAAATCATTAAAATTTATTTGTTTATACATTTTGACTATCGTCACTTTTACCATTCTACACAATTTATCGGCATTTTGCAATATAAAAGAGCAAAAATTTTAGATATTTTTTTCATCACTCCACCTGAGCGACAGTAATTTTTTGTTATTTCTGTCATTTTTTTTGGTTTTTCGGGTTTTTTTTCGTCAATTTTTACATTGTATAAAATAACCATAAAATTAAAAATTCACTTGTTTTATTTAGCAAATTGTAATTATAATTGATTTTAATGTGCATTTTGCCCAATAGTCAAAGGGAATAAAGACTATAAAAAGACAATTGTATTTTTTATTTTCAAAATCTGTTGACAAGCATTTCTGTCTGTGTTAGAATCAAAAAAGATAATTGTAGTTTTTCAGAAAGGCGGATACGAAATATATGATACGCAAAAGACTGCCCGAAGCCGAATTCGGGATTATGAAAACTTTGTGGTCACTTCCGGCTCCCGTCACCTCCTGCGATGTTCAGAGTGCCATAAAAGATAAGCCGATCAAAAACCAGACCGTCACAACCGTTCTGACGCGTCTTGAAAAAAAAGGCTTTCTGCGTTCTGAAAAGCACGGAAAGGAACGGCAATATTTTGTTGTTGTGACCGAAAAGGAATATATGAATTTTGAAGCCGCTTCATTTTTTTCAAAATTCAAAAAAAACGATGTTTCCGATTTTGTCAGCTCGCTTTATGACGGCGGCGTGCTCGATGAAAAAGATATTGATGAACTGACCGACTGGCTTAACGAAAGGAAAAAGAATCTATGAAAACCTTTGTTATCAGTCTGATTTTCAGAAGCCTTATAATGAGCGCAGTTTCCGCTTTATATGCTTTAACCGTTAAAAAAATCGGCGAAACTTATTCGCCGAAATGGAGGTTTCTCTCTTATAAAATTCTGCTTTTGAGCTTTCTTGTTTTTCTGCCCTCATTCGGTAAAAAACATATTATCGAAGTCAGCGATAGCGCCGTAAATGCCACCATTATAAACAGTTCATCAAACACTTTTGCGTTTAATTTTTATAAGCTTTTGTTTATCATATGGATTTTGGGCGCGGCAATATATATATTAAAGGCGTTTTTGTCCCATGTTTCGTTTATGTCAAAGCTGAATGCCTCATCACAGCCTGTCTGTGACAGAGAAATTCTGAATTTTATCAATGAAAACTCCGTTACGAAAAGAAAATGCAGTGCGGTAATTTATCAAAACGCTTCCACGCCGATGAGCATCGGTGTTTTTCACCCGATCATCATTCTTCCCGATGATTTTGAAACGGACGAAAATTCTGTTTTTGCTCTTTTGCATGAGCTGAACCATATCAAACGTTTTGATACGGTTTTTCGCTTTGCCGAAATTCTTTGCGCCGCCGTTCATTGGTTTAATCCTTATATCCCCTTGTTTCTTAAAAACGCCGAGCATGAATGTGAGGTTTCCTGCGACGAAATGACCGTCAAGGACTTTACGCAAAGCCAGAAAGAGAACTATTGCCGGCTTCTGATTTCCTGTGCAGGCAGAAAAACGCCGCCGTGCGCTTCGGCAACCGCTTTTTCGTTAAGCGGAGAAAAACTCAAAAACAGAATGTCTGAAATTTTGTTTTCAAAAAGCAGAAAAACACTTTGTGTTCTTTCCGTTCTGCTCACACTTCTTTGCAGCGTATCCGCATTTGCTGTCGGAACAAAAAGCACAAAGAATATTGTTGAAAGCGCAGACGTTACCTACACCACCTTTCTCTATGAATCCGAAGAATTTATAAACACAACCTCGGTTTCTGTTTTTCAAAACGAAGCGCAAATCAATTATTCCGATAGCTACCTGACTTCTTCAGACACCGGCCAAGTTACATACACAACCGCCGTTTCCATACCCGATGACGAAACGCATATATACTACACAACCACCGTTCCCGCGCAATTTGACACAACGGTTTCGGCAACTGCCGAAGCGGCAAATTGAAATATTTATACATCAAACTTTATAAACGAGGATAAATGCATGAAGAAAATTTCAAACAAGCTAAACTTCAATTTTTTGAATATCGTCACCGCAATCGGCGGCTCATGGCTTTTTGCTTCCACCTGTTTGCTGTTGTTTTTTCCGCAGGCGGGAATTTCGCTTTCTTTCAGCGAAGGAATCAGCCTTTTGCTTTTTGCGCTTTTTGTTCTTTGCATCAGTGTTCCCGTCATTTTTCTTGACGCCTATTTTGCCAAAGCCGATGTTTCACGCTATTTTCTTATTGGAACGCTTTTGATTTTCAGCTTTGTTCTTTCGGCAAAAAGAGGCGACATGAACACTTATATTTTCCTTTTTGTTATACTGCTTCTTGCCCTTTATTGCTTTGACAAAAAGGTCTGTCCGCCGATTGCGCACTTTGACATTAAAAAGCAAAAAACAATCATTATCACTGCCGCTGTTGTTACGGTTCTTGTTACTGCCGCAGTCTGTTCAATATCCGTGCTTCGCTATATTACATATTCGGCGCCGAACTATGATTTCGGAATTTTCTGCAATATGTTTTATAACATGAAAAAAAGCGGACTTCCGATTTCAAGCTGTGAAAGAGACACGGTGCTTTCTCATTTTGCCGTTCACATTTCGCCGATTTATTACCTGCTTCTTCCGATTTATTGTGTTTTTTCTTCGCCGATTACTCTTGCGGTTATGCAGCCGATCATCATTTTCAGCGGCGTTATTCCGCTTTATCTGCTTGCAAAGCAGCTGAAGCTTTCAAACAACACAAATCTGTTCATGTGCATTGTTTTTGCACTTTTTACGCCCCTTTCCAGCGGCTGTTTTTATGATCTTCATGAAAACTGTTTTCTTGTTCCGCTTCTTTTGTGGCTGTTTTATTTCTTTGAAAAAGACAAAAAAATTCCGATGTTTATTTTTATGTTCCTTGTTCTGCTCGTTAAAGAGGACGCGTTTATCTATATTGCATTTTTCTCGCTTTATGCTATAATCGGCAGGAAGAAATATCTTTCGGGAAGCGTCATGCTTGTTTTATCCGGCGCCTATTTCCTTTTTGCGTACTTCCTGCTTTCAAAATACGGAACGGGCGTTATGTCGTCAAGATATGCAAACCTTTCGGAAAGCGACGGTCTGATCGGTGCGGCAAAAACCATTCTGCTCAATCCCGGCTATGCCGTTTCGCAGGTGCTTGAAACCAAAACGGATTCACCGGATAAGTTTTATTACCTGGCAAAAATCTTCTGTCCGCTGATGTTCCTGCCGTTTTTCTGCAAGGATTTTCCGAGATTCATTCTCATTCTTCCGATTTTTATCAATCTGCTTACCACCTATTCTTATCAGTATGACATTTCATTCCAGTATACTTTCGGCATCTGCGCTTTTCTTCTTTATCTGTCTCTGCTCAACCTTGCCGATATGCCCGAGAAAAAGCAGCAGAAGCTGTCTTTTGCCGCAATTATCATGGCTTTCATGCTTTTTGCCACCATTGTCATTCCGAAATGCGACACCTATATCATGAAATATATCGACAACAAGGAAAACTACGAAAAGATTACAGAAGCAATTGAAATCATACCCGACAACGCCGAAGTTACGGCTTCAACTTATATTCTTCCGCATCTTGCACAAAGAGATATTATTTATGAGGACGAATATCACGAAACGCCGTCAACGGAATATTTTGTTCTTGATTTAAGATATAAGGCGGCTGAGGGACGCGGCGAAGTTTATGAAGAAGCCGGATATAAGCTGATATATGAAGTGCAAGGTCTTATTGAAATTTATCAAAAGCAATAAACGAATAAATATAAAATCAAAAGAAAGGACAGCGGTATGCATTATACTTTTGTGATGTTTGCCGCTCACGGTGACCCAATTGGAAATGAAAAAAATCGGCAAAGGAGTTAACTTTGCCTTTCATCAGACAGATAAATTTGAAAATTCGCTGATTTCTTTCAGCTTTATTGCTCCGCTTTGCGAAAAGTCCGCGGAAGATTGTCTTGCGTTCACTATGCTTTCAAAGTCTTGCAGTGAATTAAAAAGCGAAGAAGCAATGAAAGAAAAACTTGCTTCGCTTTCGGCTTCCTGCGTTCAATCTGACATTTCAAAATACGGCGAAGAAGTTTTGCTCACACTTGCGATTGAAACAGAAAGCAAAAAGGAAGAGGTCATCAAAGAATGTGCCGAGCTTTTGTGTAAATGCGTTTTCCGTCCGAATGTTACACCCGACGGATTTTTAAGTGAAAATGTTGAAAAAGCCAAAAAGGTGATTTTAGGCAAAATCAAAGAAGAAGAGCAAGACGAAAAGCTTTATTCTTTTAACAAAATGATTGAAGAAATGTGTTCACAAGAAGCTTACAGCTTTCCGAAATTCGGCGAAAAAGAAAAAATTGAAAGTCTGAACGGCAAAACCGTTTTTGAGCGCTGGCTTCGCCTGATTGTTAACTGCCCCGTTCAGATAAGCTTTATCGGCACTGCCGACCCTGCTGAAATTGAAAACTGCGTAAGGCCTTATTTTGACCAGATTCAGCGAAAAGAGGTCTGGCCTGTCAAAACCGATTATATCACCGACGCTTTTGAGCAAAACGAGGTAACTCAAAAAGGAAAATTTGAAAAAACGGCAATTGAAATCGGGTTTCGCGCCGGCATGACATATGACAGAGATAATTTAGCCGCCCTGATTCTGACCACAATGCTTTTCGGAATCGGGAATGATTCAAAGCTTCATTCGGCCCTCTGCCAAAAAGAAAAGCTTTGTTCTTCTTGCGAAGCCCGATTGATTCCCGAAAAAGGCATCATCAGCGTTCACGGCATATTAAACGAGAAAGCCGACTTGAGAAAAGCGGTTAAAGCCATTTTGAATGAACTGGACGAAATCAGAAAAGGCAATTTCAAAGCCGAAGAACTTT
>JBJFHW010000171.1:0-3018 GCA_051893965.1 Acutalibacteraceae bacterium | reverse complement strand
AACAACAAAGCGTTTGTTAACATTCCGCCGTGTTCGGGCATGGATTGTTATGAAAAAATTGAGTATAAGCTTCTTCCCGGTCCTAACAAAATGCTACCCAAGGTCTTCTTTGCTTCATCAAATCTTTCAACGTTTAACCCAAGCAATGAAATTTTGTCTATCAGAAAAAATGAGACTTTTAAAAAAGGTATGGGCTTCAACAAAGAGGATTGCCACAAGCTTATTGATTTCTTCAAGGAGTCAATAGACAAACATGAAGACTGGTCACAGTTTGGCTTTGAATTTACGCCAACGGAAAAGTATAACGATATTAGCGAATTCTACAATGAAGTAAAAGAGCAGGGATATAGCATAACATTCAAAGATGTTTCCGTTGATTATATTGATTCACTTGTTGAATCCGGTCAGCTTTATCTATTTAAGATCTATAACAAAGATTTCTCTGAGTATAGTCACGGCAAGCAGAACCTGCACACAATGTATTTTAAAATGCTGTTTGATGAAAGAAATCTCAGGGATGTTGTTTATCAGTTGAACGGCGGGGCGGAAATGTTCTATCGTGAGGCAAGCATAAGCGAAAAAGAAAAAATCACGCATCCAGCAAATCAAGCTTTGAAAAACAAAAACCCGGACAACGCAAAGAAAACGAGCACATTTGAATATGAACTTATCAAAGACAAGAGGTTTACCAAGAGGCAGTTTTCGCTTCATGTTCCCATCACGCTTAATTTCAAAGCTCCGGGTAAAAACATCATCAATAATGATGTTCGCCTCGCAATAAAGAGATCTGAGAAAAACTATGTTATCGGTATAGACAGAGGAGAAAGAAATCTTCTGTATATTTGCGTTATCGACAACCAAGGAAACATCGTTTATCAGAAGTCACTTAATGAGATAATCGGCGATAACGGATATAAAGTTGATTATCATGAGCTTCTCGAATCCAAGGAAGCCCAAAGAGATAAGGCGAGAAAAAGTTGGGGAACAATTGAAAACATCAAGGAATTGAAAGAAGGATATTTGAGCCTTGTTGTCCATGAAATTTGCAAGCTGGTTTTGAAATATGATGCTGTTGTTGCCATGGAGGATCTTAATTTCGGCTTTAAGAACGGCAGATTCAAAGTGGAAAAGCAGGTTTATCAGAAGTTTGAAAACATGTTGATTTCAAAGCTGAATTATTTGGTCAACAAGGATTCAGATCCGGAGGAAATAGGCGGATTGCTGAATGCCTATCAGCTCACGAACAAGGTTGACGGTGTCAATAAAGGCAGACAAAACGGCATCATTTTTTATGTGCCCGCCTGGCTGACAAGTAAAATCGATCCGACGACGGGATTTGTTGATTTGCTTCATCCGAAATATCAAAGCGTTGCTGATTCAATTTCCTTATTTGAAAAAGTGGATGACATTCGGTTTAACAGCAAGGAGAATATGTTTGAGTTTGATATTGACTATGACAAATTCCCCAAAGCCTCGTCATCATATAAAAAGAAATGGACAATTTATTCAAATGGCGAGAGAATCATAAATTATCGAAATCCGGAGAAAAACAATGAATTTGATAATAAAACGATTGTTCTGACCAATGAATATAAAGCTTTGTTCAGTGAATTCGGAGTTGACATCTGCGGAGATATTAAATCTTCAATTGTTTCGATTTCAAACAAGGATTTTCATCACAGGCTCATCAAACTTTTTGCTCAAACCTTGCAGATGAGAAACAGCGAAACCGGCAATGTTGATGTTGATTATCTTATTTCACCTGTCAAAAACGAAAGAGGAGAATTCTTTGATAGCCGTAATTATAAAGGCTCAGAAGCTTCTCTTCCGGAAAGCGCAGACGCAAACGGAGCGTATAACATTGCCAGAAAAGCCCTTTGGGCAATAGAAGTTTTGAAAAACACGGCAGATGACGAACTTGACAAGGCAAATCTAACTGTCAAGAACGCCGATTGGCTCGAGTATGCGCAAAAATGAGTGAGGAACCGATTGCTATTTCAAGCTTGAATGACTTTGTTTTCTGTCCTGTTTCAATTTATTTTCACTCTCTTGAAACAGATGAAGAAAATCTATTGGGGCAGGACTCTTATCAGTTAAACGGAACGGCAGCTCATGAAAAATCCGATGTCGGGCTGTATTCCTGCAGAAAATCCGTGCTTCAAGGAATTTCTGTCTATTCCGAAAAATATAATCTCTGTGGAAAAATCGACACTTTTGATTTGGAGAAAGGCATACTGACCGAGAGAAAGAAGAAAATTAAAGTTATTTACGATGGCTATGTATTTCAGCTTTATGCGCAATATTTCTCGCTTAATGAAATGGGCTATCAAGTCAACGAAATTCGTCTTTACAGTATGGATGACAATAAGGTGTATAAAATCGCGAAACCTGCGGAAGATATGCGGATGCTTAGCAAATTTGAGACTCTTTTGAATGATATGAATTCATTTTCTTTTGATAATTTTCATCAAGATAACTTATCAAAATGCGCAAAGTGTATTTATGAACCTTTATGTAGTTATTCTGCGGTAAGCGATGATTTGTATTGAGAGGAAAAACAAAATGTTCACGGCTCCGGATTTCATTAAAAAACAAATTGCTTTTGTGTTTTTTAATGAGGGTGAAAAGCTTGCTTTCAGCAATGACAATCTTGTTGTCAAAAACGCGCAAGGAAAGATAAAATTTCAGTGTACATGTTATCGCCTGTTTATAGTGTTCGCCGTCGGTCACACCAGCATCACTTCTGTTCTGATTCAAAAGGCTCAAAAATTCGGTTTTTTTATTGCCTTAATGACTCCCGGATTTAGACTCTATTCCATAATAGGCGCTGGTAAAGACGGAAACACTCTGCTTCACCGGAAGCAATATCTTTATGATGATTTGGGAATCGCGAAAGTAATAGTGACCAACAAGATGAACAATCAGCGTTCGGAACTGAAAAGTGTTCGTTGTAAGAACGATTTGATAAAAGAAGGAATTGATGAAATAAGTTCTTATATTGAAAAAGTTCAGCATGTC
>JBJFHW010000170.1:0-14441 GCA_051893965.1 Acutalibacteraceae bacterium | reverse complement strand
CGAGAAAAATGCTGTTATGGATAAAAAGCAGCAGGCATCGGCAAGCGCAGGAAGCAGTGCGGCTGAAAACGGCGATGAAATGCTTGAAAAAGCCATGGAAACCGCCATTGAATGTGAGGTTATTTCAACCAGTCTGCTTCAGCGTAAGCTCAGAATCGGCTATGCAAGGGCAGCAAGAATTGTGGATCAGCTTGACGAAATGGGACTGATCGGACCGTCCGAGGGCGGAAGCAAGCCGAGAAAGTTCCTGATGACAAGGGCACAGTTTCTTGAAATGAAAGCAAGAAAAGGCGAATCTCAGCCGTCTGCATCAGATGCAGACGATGATGATTTCGATATTTTTGCCGATTGAACAGTTTCAGAGTAACCACGAATAAAAGTGATTACTCTGATTATTTTGAGAGGAATATTTATGAATGACTTTTTACCCGTGAGCGCACAAGATATGCAGAAAAGAGGGTGGGACAACGTTGATTTTGTTTATGTCAACGGCGACGCTTATGTTGACCACCCAAGTTTCGGCGCGGCAATTATTACAAGGGTGCTTGAAGCAAAAGGCTATCGCGTCGGGTTTATTGCACAGCCCGACTGGCATTCATGCAAAGATTTTATGCGCTTCGGAAAACCAAAACTCGGTTTTTTTGTCTCTTCGGGTAATATCGATTCCATGGTTGCTCATTATACGGCGGCAAAAAAACGCAGAAGTGATGACGCTTATTCTCCGGGCGGAAAGTCGGGGCTGAGACCTGACAGGGCGGTTATTGTTTATTGCAACAGAATCCGCGAAGCCTACGGCGATGTGCCGATTATTATCGGCGGACTGGAAGCGTCACTTCGCCGCTTTGCACATTATGATTATTGGGACGACAAAATCAGGCGTTCAATCATTTTTGATTCCCAGGCGGATTTGATTTCCTACGGCATGGGCGAAAAGCAGACCGTTGAAATTGCAGACAGGTTGGCAAAAGGGGAGAGCATTTCCGCTTTAACCGATATCAGGGGCACCTGTTACGCTTGTGATGTGCAGGACACACCGCTTGAGGGGGCTGAATGTCCGTCATTTGAAAATGTCTGCAAAAGCAAAAAAGAATATGCCGTTTCCTGCCGGATCCAGCAGGACGAGCAGGATCATATCAGAGGAAGATTAATCAAGCAAAGGCACGGCAAAAAAATGCTTGTTCAGAATCCGCCGATGCCGCCGCTGACGACCGAAGAACTTGATTGGGTCTATGCTTTGCCATATATGAGAACCTACCACCCGTGCTATGAAAAACTCGGCGGTGTTCCGGGAATTGAAGAAGTGCGCTTTTCCATTACGCATAACCGCGGCTGTTTCGGCGGCTGCAATTTCTGTTCCATTGCGCTTCATCAGGGACGGTTTGTCACTTACAGAAGCAAAGAGTCCGTTCTCCAAGAAGCAAAGCTTTTAACCACTTTGCCTGATTTTAAGGGCTATATACACGACATCGGCGGACCGACCGCTAATTTCAGAAGAACTTCCTGCGAAAAACAGCTGACAGCCGGTTTGTGCAAAGGCAAAAAATGTCTTGCACCCAAAGCCTGCGGCGCTCTGGTTGCCGACCACAGTGACTATCTTGATTTGCTTCGCAGTGTCAGAAGTCTGCCGAAAGTAAAAAAAGTTTTTATCCGTTCGGGAATACGATATGACTATGTGCTCAAAGATAAAGATGATACTTTTCTGAAAGAGCTTGTCAAATACCATGTCAGCGGTCAGCTAAAGGTTGCTCCCGAGCATTGTTCGGCGGCGGTTCTTGACAAAATGGGAAAACCGCACATTGAAGCGTATATCGAATTTTCAAAGCGATATTTTGAACTGAGCAAAAGCGATGGAAAAGAGCAGTATCTGGTTCCCTATCTGATGTCTTCGCATCCGGGCTCAACGCTCAATGATGCCATTGAGCTTGCAATGTTTCTGAAAAAGCGCTCCATCAGACCGCAGCAGGTGCAGGATTTTTATCCGACGCCCGGAACCATTTCAACCTGTATGTTTTATACCGGTCTTGATCCGTACACCATGCAGGAAGTCTATGTTGCAAAAACACCGCAGGAAAAAGCAATGCAGCGTGCACTTTTGCAGTATTACAATCCGAAAAATCATGACCTTGTTGAAAAAGCACTCAAAACCGCAGGTCGCTATGATCTGATCGGAACAGGACCGAAATGTCTGGTAAGACCAAGCATTAAAGCTAACGCGAAACCATATCAAAGCCCGAAGGGCAAACCGAAAGGAATGGCTTATGGCAAAAAGAAACACTTCTGATGCACGGCGAAAACCCATTGTTGCGGCAGTGGTTATCCTGCTTGCAATTATCTCGGTGATTTTCGGCAGATTTAACAGTGACTTTGAAGAAGCAACACCGCCCGATTATGATAATGCGTCCGTATCCTCCGAGGCGGTTACGGTTCATATCATTAATGTCGGGCAAGGCTCGTCTGCGCTCATTCAATGCGGCGAAAGCGGATTTCTGATTGATGCCGGCGAAAGCGAATATGGCGAAACGGTGGTTTCGTATCTGAAAAAAGCCGGAATCAAAAAGCTTGATTATGTTGTGGCGTCCCACCCTCACACCGACCATATCGGCGGACTTACCGATGTGTTTGATTCCTTTGATGTTGACAACATCATCATGCCGCATCTTACCCAAATCAATATTCCGACAACACGCTCGTTTGAAAGATTTCTGAAAAAAATTGATGAAAAAAACATTCATGCTGTTGAAGCAAATTACGGCGATAAATATAAATTAGGCAATGCCTCCCTTGAAATTCTCGGACCGGTTGAACAAAACAAGGATCTGAACAATATGTCAGTTGTATGCAAGGTTAAAGCGGCAGGAACAACTTTCATTTTCCCCGGTGACGCCGAAAAAGAAGAAATGGAAAGCATTGAAAATTATAATCCGAACCTGAAATGCAATATAATGATTATGGCGCACCACGGAAGCAATACTTCGCTCGATGAAAGATTTCTCGGCAAAGCCGATTTCGATGTTGCTGTCATTTCCTGCGGACAGAACAATTCCTACGGTCACCCGCATGAAGAAATTATTGATTATCTCAAAAGCAACAATATTGAATATTACCGGACTGACCTTGCAGGCAACATCGTCTTTACCTGCACAGCCGAAGGATATTCAATCAATACCGGATTTTAAGAGGTGAATAGTGTGACACTTATTGTTGACAGAATTGAAAATGCGATTGCTGTTTGTGAAGCCGAAGATTTAAGACGCGTTGAAATTGCGCTGTCAAAACTGCCTGAGGGTACGCATGAGGGCAGTGTTCTTGTCAAGAAAGCGGACGGCACTTATATTCTTGACAAAGAGCAGGAAGAAAAAAGAAAAAGCGAAATGCTCTCATTACAGGAAAAACTTTTCAAAAAACAGTAAAAAAATTGCGGCAAACACTTGAAATATACTGCTTTCATGTGCTATAATGCCGAAGATAACGCACGCATGGGATTTGTCTGCCTTGTTCGTCGTGTGACGCGGTGTACTTTTGAACATGCGGAGGTTAAAAAACAAAAGGAGGACATTCAAATGTCAGTAGTATCAATGAAACAGCTTCTTGAAGCCGGTGTTCATTTCGGACATCAGACAAGAAGATGGAACCCCAAGATGAGTGAATACATTTTCACGGAAAGAAACGGTATTTACATCATCGACCTTCAGAAAACCGTTAAAAAGCTTGAGGAAGCTTATTCGTTCATTCGTGAAGTTTCCGAAAACGGCGGCGAAGTTCTTTTCGTCGGAACCAAAAAGCAGGCAATGGATTCAATCCGTGAAGAAGCAATCCGCTGCGGCATGCCTTATGTAAACGCTCGTTGGCTCGGCGGTATGCTCACAAACTTCAACACCATCAAAACAAGAATCAAGAGACTTGCTCAGCTCAAAGCTATGGAGCAGGACGGTACTTTTGCAATGCTTCCGAAAAAGGAAGTTATCAAGCTCAACCTTGAAATTGAAAAGCTTGAAAAATTCATGGGCGGTATCACAGAAATGAAAGGTCAGCCTGCTGCACTTTTCATTGTTGATCCCAGAAAAGAAAGAATTGCTGTTGCTGAAGCACACAAGCTCGGCATTCCCATTGTTGCAATTGTTGACACAAACTGCGATCCGGACGAAGTTGACTATGTAATTCCGGGCAACGACGATGCAATCCGCGCCGTAAGACTGATTGCAGGCGCAATGGCTGACGCTGTTATTGAAGGCAGACAGGGCGAAGCAAACGCTCCCGAAGCTGAAGCTGAAACCGAAGCTGAAGAAGCAGCAGCTGAATAATCTGACTTTTTTGCCCGTATAACTGATTTTCATTTATGCGGGCTGATTTTAAATTGAAATACAATCATTCAGGAGGAATTTATTATGGCATTTACAGCTAAAGATGTTCAGGCACTGCGCGAAAAAACAGGCGTAGGCATGATGGAATGTAAGAAAGCTCTTGTTGAAACAGACGGAGATATGGATAAGGCTATTGATATTCTCAGAGAAAGAGGACTTGCTTCTTCAGCAAAAAAAGCAAGCCGTGTTGCCGCTGAGGGTGTTGTTGTAGCTTATAATGACAAAGCAGCAAAAATCGGTGTTCTTGTTGAAGTAAACTGCGAAACCGACTTCGTTGCAAACAACCCGGAATTCAAGGCTCTTGCCCTTGACATTGCAAAAACAGTTGCAGAAAAGAATCCCGCAGACGTTGACGCTCTTCTTGCTGAAACAATTTCAGGCGGCAACCTCAGCGTTGGCGAAGCTGTTCAGGAACTCTTCCTTAAGATTCGCGAAAACATGAAAGTTCGCCGTTTCGTAAGAACCGAAGGCGTTGTTGAAACCTATATCCATGCTGGCGGCAGTGTCGGCGTTATGGTTGAATTTGAAACCGATGATGCAACAGCTGCAAAAGACGAATTTGTTGTTATGGGCAAAGACGTTGCCATGCAGGTTGCAGCAATGAGCCCGTCTTATCTTGACGCAGCTTCTGTTCCGGCTGAAGTTCTTGAGCATGAAAAAGGAATTCTCATCGCTCAGATGAAAGAAGATCCGAAAATGGCTAACAAGCCCGAACAGGTTCTTGCAAAAATCGTTGAAGGCAAAATCGGCAAGTTCTATAAAGAATCCTGCCTTGTTGATCAGGCATTTGTAAAAGACGGTGACATCAGCGTTGCAAAATATGTTGAAAACACCGCAAAAGCTCTTGGCGCTGAAATCAAAATTAAGGGCTTCACACGCTATGCAAGAGGCGAGGGCATTGAAAAGAAAGAAGAAAACTTTGCCGCTGAAATTGCAAGCATGATTAAATAATTGCAAAAACAGTTCAAGCCGTCCGTTTCGGGCGGCTTTTTTGCGTATAAAATTTCTTATGCTTTAATATGCTTGAATAGAGCAAAAAAGCGAAAGGAAAACAGCAATATGAAAAAATTGTTTGCATTGATTTTATCGGTTATATTGATTCTTTTATCCGCAGGCTGTACGCAAAGTGAACAGATTAACCTCGGCGATTTTATCGAAAGGTTCAACACAAAATCAAGTCTTGATGAAATCGGTTTTGTTGATTTTTATGTTCTTTCTCAAAACAGCACGGAGCAAATTTATAACTGCGCATTTCAAAGTGAAGCAAATGAAATTTTGCTTCGTCTTTTTGAAAATTCAAACGGCAAAATTAAAAAGTGCAGTGTGATTTTTCCGAAGAGTGATGAAAACGGCAACAGCATAACGATAAGCAGTTCGGAAAATGAACTTTTTAAAACAGTCTGTACGCAAACAGCTTCGGCATTTTCAAATTCATCAAAGGAAGAAGCACAGCAAATTATCACGGAGCTTTTAAAAAATGACGGAAAAACCGAAGTAGTTAAGGACAGCGGCAGTTTTCATTATGTTTTGCTTGAAGATACGCTTTGTAAAAGGCTGATGATACAAAACAAATGGCTTTGTGAAATTGAAACAACCTTAAAGCCCGAAAGCAAATCTGCCTTTTGGCAGGAAACAAGCGTGAGAACCGAAACCGTGCCGCACAGATAAAGCAAAAAATGCCGCCGCAGTTTTGCGGCGGTTTTGGTTTATTTTTTTGAATTGTTTCGCTTTTGCACTTTTCTTTTGTTCCCTTTTTCGTCAACAATATAGGTGTTTTCAAGATTTGCAACAAGGCTTGCCTTGAATGCGGCAACATAGGCGTCTCTGAGCTTTTTTTGTTCTGCTTTTTCCTCGGGCGTCAGACCCTGAGGCGTTTTTGATTTTCTTGAAAGCTCATTAATTCTGTCAATTTCTTTTTGCGTAATCATTTCTTTTCGCTTTCCTCCCATTCTTTCCAAACTTCGGGACAATAACCAACGGTTGCTTTTTTGCCGTTTCTGACAATCGGCGTTTTGAAAAGGGTTTGATTTTCAAGCAGCTTTTCTTCTTTCGCCTGCTCAGAAGCAAGATATTTAATAAAAGATTTGTCGTATGACTTTGATTTATCGTCAACAAGCTCTTCAACCGAACATTTCAAAGCGGTTTTGATGCTGTTATATTCGCCTTTGCTCATGCCGAATTTTGCAAGGTCAACAAACTGAAATTTAATGGCGCGCTCTTTAAAATACCGCTGCGCTTTTTTTGTGTCAAAGCATTTTGAAGTGCCGTAAATCTGAATATTCATTTCAAACAGTCCTTTTTAAAAGCTGATACCGGCTAACTATATCACATTAATCAAAATTCGTCAAGGGCTAAGACTCGTTGTGATCATAATTGGAGATCAAAGGCGAAACAGGCTTTCCGTTTTTTCGGTCAAGATAGTTTTGCGTAATTTTCACCACAGTGCCCGAAAGCGCAAACAGGCACAGAACATTGACAATTGCCATCAGACCGTTAAAAATATCCGAAACACGCCAGACAAGATCAAGCTTGGAAACCGCGCCGATAAAAACAAACAGAATATAAATGCCTTTATATATTTTTGCCCCTTTCTTTCCGTAAATATATTCGGTGGCTTTTGCACCGTAAAACGACCAGCCGACAATGCTTGAAAAAGCAAAAAGAACAATTGAAATGCAAAGAAGAACCGAAGCAACCGAACCGAAGCGTTCACTGAAAGCAAGCAAAACAAGTGAAACACCGTCAACGCTTGAAAGGGTAATGTCGGTAATGTTTCCGTCTTTGTCCGTAACAGGGCGAAGTGCCATCACATTGGAATAAGTGTATTCATCGCTGTATGCAAGCTTTACGGTAAAGCTGCCATTGCCGCTTTTTGCCGTGTATGCTTTGCCGCTGTCATCTTTTTTGATGATCCGGTTTGCGTTCATATCTGCAAGCATCAGCTTTCCGCCGCTGAAATCTTTTTCTTCTCCGATATATACATATTGCGTTTGAGAAGAAAGATTTTCAAGTGCCTGCGAAAGCGGAACAGCGTGAACCGTTGTTGAAAGGAGAGCAAAGGCAGTCATGGTGCAAATGACAAGCGTGTCGGTAAAAACCTGAAAAATTCCCCACATGCCTTGTTTTGCCGGCTCTTTCACATCGGAGCAGGCGTTGACCGTAACCGATGCGCCCAAACCGGCTTCGTTTGAAAAAATTCCTCGGCGAAAGCCCATGGAAACACATTTTTTTATGGCGAGTCCGCCCGCCGCACCAAAAACCGCTCGGAATGAAAAAGCGTTTTTGAAAATGGAAGAAAAAACATACGGAATGGTTTTATAATTAAGAACAAAAATATAAAGGGTTGTTAAAAAGTAGAATAACGCCATAAACGGAACCAGCTTTTCCGTAACGCCGGCAATTCTTTTAACGCCTCCGGCAATCACGGCAAGCGCAATCAGTGTCAGCACCGCCGCAACTGCATAAACCGAAAAGCCGAAAACCGAACCGACAGATTCCGATATGGAGTTTGCCTGTGTCATGTTGCCGATACCCAAAGCGGCAATCATCAATAAAAAAGCATAAAGAACGGCAAGCGGCTTTGCAAACTTTTTGGTTTTGCTGTTTTGTGAAAGCCCCTCTTTCATGTAAAACATCGGGCCGCCGCACCATTCACCGGATTCATTCTTTTTTCTGTAAAAAATTCCGAGCACATTTTCACTGTAGCTCGTCATCATGGAAAAGCAGGCGGAAAACCACATCCAGAAAACAGCACCGGGTCCGCCGGCAGAAATTGCTGTTGCAACCCCGGCAATGTTGCCCGTACCGATTGTTGCGGCAAGTGCTGTTGAAACTGCCTGAAACTGGCTGATTCCTTTTGAATCCCCGGTTTTTCTGACGTCCTTTTTAAAAAGCGAAAAAAGCGTGTTACTCAGCCAAAGGCGTATTTTGGTAAACTGAAAGAATTTCAGCAAAACCGAAAAAAAGATTCCGCAGGCAAGAAGAAGGACAATTGTCGGAAAGCCCCAGATGATTTCGTTGATTTTTTCTGTTACTGCGCTAATTGAATCAAACATTTCAAAACCCCGCCAAACAATAATTATTCGTAAATTTCAGGCTCTTTTAGAATAATATATGTGCTTTTGCGTTCGCTTATCCCTTGTAAAAAAAATGTTGTTGTGATATACTGATGCGGTCAGAAACGAAATGCAATCATAGCACGAAAGGATTCGATATGAATTTTTAAAGTTCATATCTTGGCTGTTTGAATGAATATTTGCTATATCATCGGCGCAGGTACTGCGGATAAGGTCAATATTAACATGAAAAAAGGCGATTACCTCATTTGCGCCGATGCCGGAATAAAAATTGCGCAAAAAAATAATCTCACGCCCGATTTGCTCGTCGGAGATTTTGATTCTTTAAATTTTGTGCCGAAAGGTGACAATGTCATTGTTCACCCGACGCACAAAGACGAAACCGATTCCTTGCTCGCCATTGACTGCGGCCTTGAAAAAGGCTATAAAGAATTTGTGATGTTCGGCATGCTCGGCGGACGTTTTGATCATACCTATGCCAACATTCAGCTTTTGTCTTATCTGTGCGAAAAAGGAGCGCACGGAACGCTGATCGGCTGCGGCTATAAAATTACCGCAATCAAAAATTCCCGCATAGATTTTGACAAAAGCGAAAAGGGCATGATTTCCGTTTTTTCGTTTGTACCGGAAAGCCGCGGCATAACAATCAGCGGCTTGGAATATGAAGTCAGCGATTTTGTTCTGCGTTCCTCTTATCCGATGGGGGTAAGCAACGAATTCGTCGGAAAAGAAGCTTTTGTTGAAGTCAAAGACGGAACGCTTGTTATCATGTGGGAAAACAGAGAAGCGTTTTAAAATCAGTTTTCAAAGCTGTTTTTCAGCTTCTCCTGTTTGTATTTCGGAAGCTTTTTAACCACCGTTTCGTAGCTGTGATCGGCCATTTCAAAAATCAGCTCATCGGGGATTTTTCCGTCGAGCGCAAAGGTGTTAAAATAAGGCTGCTGAACAGCAGGGCAGTGATAGCCTCTTGTGATAATGCCCGGATAAAGATGGCGATAAAATTCACCGGTCATTTTTTCGCAATTGAAAGTGACGCACTCCCGGCCGCCGAGAACAAAAAACTGAGCAAAAATTTTACCCTCCACCTTGATAATATCCGAATCGGGCCCGAACGGGTGGTCAAGATAGGCGCCGTTTTTTGAAAGACAGTAGTTTTCAAGGCGCGTTCTTGTCACAGGAGTATTTTTGATTTTTTCAAGAATCTGCGTGTCAGCAGGGCAGAAGTCAAAATTTTCAATTTCATCTTTTCTGATCCATTTTATGTCATTGTGTTCCAGCATTTTCGGTGTGCCTTTTGAAATTTCAGCATAAAAAAGCGTCAGTTCAATGGTGATGTCGGGATATTCATGCAAAACCGTCATGAATTCTTCAAAAACATCAATTTCAACAGCAAGTTCTTCAAAGCATTCGCGCTTGAGAGCCTGCTGTTTTGTTTCTCCGTTTTCAACCTTTCCGCCCACGAATTCCCAAAGCAGACCTCTTGCTTTGTGCTGCGGTCTTTGACAAATCAAAAATTTTTCTCTTTCAAAAATCAGCGCGGCAACGACCTGTGTCAAATCAATCAGCTCCTTAAAACATAAGCCTGCCGAAAAGGCAGGCAGAAAATTTTTTGGCAAGGATTAAAAATTATCCAGCAAAGATTTATAAAATTCGCAGTAATCTTTTCTTCCGTCAGCAGTGAAGCTCATGGCTTCTCTCGGGTGTCGGTTGAGCTGACCTGTCATCATATACTGAAGATCATAGCCCCAGACAATGCCGTCTTCCTTGAGAGCAAGCATATATTTTTCAATGAAAGTCAGCAGACTGTAAAGATTATATTTCGGATTTTTAAGAAAGCCCAAAAGCAGTTCCATCGCACAGTTTCCTGCGCCGCGGCCCATTCCCATTGCGGTTGCGTCAAGATAGGATACACCGTATGACATGGTTTCAATTGTGTTTGCAAAGGCAAGATTCTGATTGTTATGAGCGTGGAAGCCAACACTTTTTCCGCTCTTTTCGGCATAGCTTAAATAAGTCTGGGCAAGCTGTGAAGCATTTTCGGGATAAAGTGAACCGTAACTGTCAACGAGATAGATGACATCAACATTGCTTGCACAAAGCATGGTCAGTGCTTCTTCAACCTGATTTGAATTGGCCTGAGAAATTGCCATAATGTTGCAGGTGGTTTCATAGCCGAGTTGATGAAAATATTCAATCATTTCAATTGCCGACGGAATCTGATGAATATAGCAGGCAACACGAACCATGTCAATTACGCTTTCACTTTTTGGTATGAAGTCTGTTTTAAAATCGCATCTGCCAACATCTGCCATAACAGCAATTTTCATGTCGGAAACATTATCGCCGACAATTGCTCTGATGTCTTCTTCCTTGCAGAATTTCCATTTTCCGAAATCGGCTTCGTTAAAAAGCTGTCTGCTTGCTCTGTAACCGAATTCCATATAGTCAACACCGCTTTTGATGTTTGTTTTATAAAGCTCTCTGACAAATTCATCGGTGAACATGAAGTTGTTGCAAAGACCGCCGTCTCTGATTGTTGCGTCAAGAACCTTGATGTCCTTTCTGACGCCCATTAAATTACCTTTTCTTGATTCCATTGTGATATACTCCTCTTATTTACGCTTTAAATTTCTAAAGTGTTGAAGCAATTATAGCACGCGAAAGAGCCTTTGTCAATTTTTTCAGGATAAAAATTTCAAATTATTGTGAGAAAGATTTATAAAAAACACTTGACAAGTGAAAAATATTATGATAATATCTATAAGCACAAACGGAGAGGTACCGAAGCGGTCATAACGGAGCGGTCTTGAAAACCGTCGTACGGCAACGTACCGTGGGTTCGAATCCCACTCTCTCCGCCATTTTTTATTTAATAGTTGGCATTGGTCAGCAGCTTTGGAGAAGTACTCAAGTTGGTGACGAGGCGCCCCTGCTAAGGGCGTAGGTCGGGAAACCGGCGCAGGAGTTCGAGTCTCCTCTTCTCCGCCAAAAGAATGACAATTTTCTTCAGGAAGATTGTCATTTTTTTATTATTCAAAATGTCTTACCTTAATATATCATGCTTTAAAAAGGTGATTGTATGGAAAATGTTCTTTATGAATATCATTTTGCTATTGCTGACTTTTTACCGATTTTGATCCCGCTTATTATGGGTGTTGTTTTGTTATCTATTGCTATATCATTGGTCAGGTCAAAGTCGAATGGCAGAGGAATTAACCGTTTTGATTCTGTGTTCTTTAAAATAATGGGTTTTATTGTCGGTCCGATATGTATTGTGATGTTTATTTTGTCTGTTGCAGGCATGTCCATAGAACATTCTGAGTTTCAAGATAAGCTTGAAAACGGTGATGTATCTGTTGCCGAAGGTTATGTTGAAAAGTATTTCGGAGGTTCTGATTCCGAACATTTTGAAATTAACGGTGTTTATTTTGAATATTTTGACCGTAATGTCATGAACGGTTATCATAAATCTGCTTCTCACGGCGGTGTTATTACCAATAACGGTCAGCATTTAAAAATCAAATATATCACAAGAGAGACAGAAGATAATGAAAGTGGAACAGAAAACATCATTCTGTATATTGCTGAAATCGAATGAAACTTTCCCTGAACAGGCAGTTTATTAATAAAACTTGTTTCTTTACGCGTCAGACGGATTTATCCGTTCGGCGCTTTTTTTCTGTCAGATTCCTCGGAATATTCGGCGAAAAAAACGCCAAAGTACCACTATGCCCTATGGCAAAATCAAATAAAAATCCGGGCGAAAATTCTGCGTTTTTCTGTCAAATCTTTATACAATCTTAATGTCTGAAACATCTTATTTATACGGGCTTAACACAAATTAAGATAAAATTAAGACGAAAAAAGACATTCAGATTATGCGGGGGCAGAATATGCTTGGGCGTAAAACAAAAAAACGGAAACATTTAACCTCATTTCAGATAATCATTCTCGGCTTTTTATCCATCATCATTTTGGGAAGCATTCTCCTTATGCTTCCCTTTGCAACAAGAGACGGGAAAGGCGCTTCTTTTTCGGACGCACTTTTCACTGCAACCTCTGCGGTTTGCGTAACCGGGTTGGTTGTTCATGACACGGCAATTTATTGGTCAATTTTCGGTCAGATCGTCATTTTGTTTCTGATTCAGATCGGCGGCATGGGAATTGTTACGGTCGCCGTTTCGGTTGCCGCTGTTTCGGGACGAAAAATCAGTCTGATGCAAAGAAGCACCATGCAGGAGGCCATCAGCGCCCATCATGTTGGCGGAATTGTGCGGCTGACAAAATTTATACTGAAAATTACGCTGATGATTGAACTGATCGGTGCAGCACTGATGGCACCGTTTTTTTGCCGTGATTTCGGATTCTTCAAAGGGATATGGTATGCTTTGTTCCATTCGGTTTCGGCATTTTGCAATGCCGGTTTTGATTTGATGGGTGCAAAAGGCGAGTTTTCATCGCTGACTTTTTTTGATGATAACCCTTTTATTAATTTTATTGTTATGGCTTTAATCATAATCGGCGGACTCGGCTTCTTGACTTGGGAGGACATCAAGAAAAATAAATGGCACCTGAGAAAATACAGAATGCAAAGCAAGGTTATCATTTCGGTGACGGCAATGCTGCTTGCTGTTCCTGCCGTTTACTTTTTCTTTTTTGAATTCTCCGCCTTTTCGCTCATAAAAAGAATTTTAGCTTCCATGTTTCAGTCGGTAACGCCGAGAACGGCAGGTTTTAACACAGCTGATTTGACACAAATCAGTCAAAGCGGTCAGCTTTTGATTATTATTCTGATGCTTATCGGCGGTTCTCCGGGCTCAACAGCCGGCGGCATGAAAACAACAACGGTTGCGGTTTTGCTTTCAACGGCGCTTTCGGTGTTTCTAAAAAAAGAGCATACGCATTTTTTCAAACGCAGAATTCCGGCAGATACCATCAGAAATGCGGCAACAATTTTTATCATGTATGTCGCACTTTTTCTTGCCGGAGGAATGATCATCAGCAGAGCCGAAAACATCCCGATTTTAACCTCGCTTTTTGAAACAGCTTCGGCAATCGGAACTGTCGGGCTTTCTCTGGGAATAACACCGCAGCTCGGTTTGTTCTCCCGGTTCATTCTCATTGCGCTTATGTTCTTCGGAAGAGCGGGCGGCTTAACGCTGATTTTTGCCGCTTTGTCAGGAACGGGAGCAAACAGTTCAAAATACCCGCAGGAAAAAATAACGGTTGGATAAGGATAAGGAGAAAGAAAAATGAAAACAGTATTATTAGTCGGCCTGGGCAGATTCGGACGCCATGTTGCCATGAAGCTTGACGAAATGAATCATGAGGTTATGGCTGTTGATAAGAACGAAAAAAGAGTCAATGCGGTTTTGCCGTATGTTACCAATGCGCAAATCGGAGATTCAACGGACGAAGATTTTATGTCCTCACTCGGGGTTAACAATTTTGATGTCTGCATTGTTGCAATCGGTGATGATTTTCAGAATTCACTCGAAACAACCTCACTGCTGAAAGAGCTTGGGGCAAAAAAGGTGGTTTCGCGTGCGGCAAGAGACGTTCATGCAAAATTTCTTTTGAGAAACGGCGCCGATGAAATTGTATATCCCGAAAAACAGCTTGCAGACTGGACGGCAATCCGCTATACCGCCGATCATATTCTTGATTACATCGAACTGGACGGCAACCATGCGATTTTCGAAATTTCCGTGCCGGATAAATGGATCGGCAAGACGGTCGGTCAGATTGATGTAAGAAGAAAGCACGGAATCAATATTATGGCAATCAAGCATTTCGGACAAATGAATCTGAATATTACGCCGGAAACAAGGTTCAATAATGATGACACGGTAATGGTGCTCGGGCATACCAAAGACATATTAAAAACCTTTCATATATAATTTGAGAAAGGGGAAGAGAATATGAGAACGGCGCTTTATATCTGTGCTTTTGCCGCGGCATTTTTTCTTGTTTGTTTTCTGATTTTAAGGCTTGATTCTGTTTT